>JADZAD010000021.1 GCA_020852775.1 Anaerolineae bacterium | reverse complement strand
CCGGCGAACTCTACGTCTACCGGGCGATGATAGGCCTGTTCCAGCACGTCCAGCGCGTCACGCATCAATGAGGCAAGCTGGCCCTGCTGCAGGAGCTTGTCGAACGTTACCACCATCTGATCCAACCGCATGGAGAGCGACCGTCGGGCCATCGGCTGGATGTAGCCGTCACGGTCGAGGGACATAATCGCCCCCAGCCCCGGGTAGTCGGTGGACAGCACCTCGTGCAAGGGCAGTGTCCTGAAGGTGTTGGCTTCCATGTCGATCACGTCGATAAAGCGCTGCGAATAGCGCCGCACCATCTCCGGCGTGGGCTCCGGGCGCAGTTCCGGGTGGCTCAACGCCACCATGCGCGGGTAGTCCTCGGCAACCCGATCCACGGCCCGCGTCCCCAGCCCGACCACCATCCGCAGCATGCCGTCCTCACGCCGGATGCGCTTGTTCCAGCGATACGGGTTTTCACTGAAGCCAACACCCGCGAATGACGGGAAGAAATACCGCCCGTAGCGTTCTCCCTCAACCTTCTGAATCAGAATCGCCATGCGCTCATCGTAGTCTGTCAGGCCCATCTGGTCGCGGTAGATCAGCACGTCCGGGCGAATCACGCTGGCATAGATGCGCGCTATCGCATCCATCAGCGCCTTGAGATTCTCTGCTGGAGAGCCCTGGTTGGGCAGGAAGAAGCTGTCGTACTTGCCCGCGAATGACGTCTCGAAGTTATCCTCGAGCAGGCTGGATGAGCGCACGATCAGCGGGTGCTTGCCCACGACAAAGATCAGTTCCTGCAGCCGTTCGGCGATATGCTCCGGGAACCTGCCGTTGATATACGCTTCGTGCGCCTCCGGGTAATCCGCAATCATCTGCTCCGGGCGCTTATACTTCTGGTTCATGTAGCTGATCAGGTTATTGCGCGACCGGAAGGCGTAAAACGCATCTGAAGCAAGATACCATGACTCCGGGATACGGATCAGCGAGTCCACGTCGATGCCACGTGCCCGGCCCTCGCGTTGAAGCACTTTGTAGGCCAGCAGCATACCCGCCGCTTTGCCACCAATCTTCCCCCGCGAGATGCGATGCGTGAAGATATCACGCAGGTCTTTCATTGTGAAGTATTCTCGCGCCACCCGGACAAAGGCCAGTTGATCAGAGATCATCGCCTTTATAAGCACCACGATGATTTCACGCAGGTGATGTTCCACGTCGGCGCGTTCTTCTGGTAGCGCATTCTCGTAGAGCTCACCCTGTTCGAAGAGCACATCCCACGGGGCCAGTTCCGGGTTGAAGGACAGCCGGAAGGCCTGCTCCGATGCCGGATGCGCGATGGTCTCCCGCACAATCTCATCAAGCAGATCATGCGGCAGGTTGTAGCCGAAGTAGAAATCCGTCAGGTTGTCACGAATGGAGCGCAGGCGCAGGTCCCATGTATCAGGCGATTCCTGGCTGACGGGGTCGGTCAGTCCCTCACGCAGTTGTGACTGGATCGCCTTCTGCTCAACTTCCTGCTCGAATTCGTCAGGGCGGATGATCCCCCGTGTGAAGAGTTCCTCACGCATGCGCTGGCGGATGCGCGGCGCGAGCGTTGGATACTGGCTGAGTTCAAGATACAGGCGTATAACCTTCGGTACAGCGCCGGACTGGATGCTCATCACACGTCTCCCGGATTAGCGGCTCACGGGTGATTGTACACACTGGCAACAAGGCCACAAGCGGGGGCCCGGAAGAAGTTGCGCGGGCGCCTTATCCGGCTGATAATGATCGGCGAACGGACAGCCGGATTCAGCAGGGCCACAGGGGCCGCTATGGCACGTATTCTCATCATTGATGATGACCAGCACAGCGTCAGCATCCTCCAGCGCGTCCTGAGCCGCTTCAACCACGACATTCTTCACGCTTCCAAGGGGCTGACTGGCCTGCAGATCGCCGCCTCAGAGCCAATCGACCTGGTGCTGCTTGAGCTGACCCTGCCTGATATCGGCGGGCACACCGTGGCCGCGCTCATCAACCGCATCCCCGGCAATATCCCGGTCGTCGCGGTAACCAACAACGTGGACAGTGCCACTCAGCGCCGCGCCATGACCTACGGATGTGATGGCTACATCACCAAGCCGGTTGATACCCGTACTTTCCCGGACCAGATCGCCCACTTCCTGCGGCGGGCGGGCAGCGCCGGCGGAGACGGCTCCGCGGAAGATGGTGCCGCCGAGAACGAAGACTGGCAGGACAACCTCAGCCGCAGGCCGCACACGATCATCTGATCCCGCAGACAGGGGCCACACAGCAGTTGAATCTCCGCTACAATAGTGTCCGCGTTCACCAGCCTTGTCTGCCGAGGACCGTGACCTATGCCCGATTCTGTCCCCGCCCCTGCCCCATCTCCCGTCGAGATGTATGACTATGTGATCATTGGCTCCGGATTCGGCGGGAGTGTCTCCGCCATGCGCCTCGCTGAAAAGGGCTACACCGTGCGGGTGCTTGAACGTGGTCGCCGCTACCGTGATCTGGACTTTCCGAAGACCACCTGGGAAGTCTCGCGCTACATCTGGCTACCCATACTGCGCCTGTTCGGGATGCTCGAACTCACCCTGCTGCGGCATGTACTGGTGCTGCGCTGGAGCGGCGTAGGTGGTGGCAGCCTCGGCTTTGGCAACGTGCTGATGGAGCCGCCGGATGAGATGTTCGACAACCCCGGCTGGGGCCATCTCGCGGACTGGCGGACAGTACTTCGCCCGCATTACGAGACGGCCCGGCGTATGCTCGGTGTAGCGACCAACCCGCGCCTGTGGCCGTCCGACCACCGGGTGCATGAGGTCATCACCGAACAGGGAGGCAAAGAGAACCTCAGGGCGGCCGAAGTATCGGTGTTCTTCGGTGAGCCCGGCGTCACCGTACCTGACCCGTTCTTCGGTGGAGAAGGGCCGGAGCGCGCGGGCTGCACCCACTGTGGCGGCTGCATGGTGGGCTGCCGTCACAACGCTAAGAATACGCTCCCCAAGAACTATCTGTACTTCGCGGAGAAACGCGGCGCGGCGATTACCCCGGACGCCCGGGTCGAGGACATCCGTGCCCTGCCCGCAGGCCAGCCGGACGGCGCACGCTACGCGGTGCACTACCGCCATTCGCGCCGACTGTTCCCCCGCCTGCAAATGCTGCGCGCCCGTAACGTCATCGTCTCCGCCGGGACACTCGGTACTCTCGACCTGCTGTTCACCTGCCGTGATCAGCGCCGCTCGCTGCCCAACCTCTCACCACGCCTCGGCGAACGTGTCCGTACCAACAACGAATCGCTGATCGGTTCGGTGAGTTGGGATCGTTCAGTGGACTACTCACAGGGAGTCGCAATCACGTCACTGATGCAGCTCGACCCTGTCACCTATGTTGAGCCTG
>JADZAD010000020.1 GCA_020852775.1 Anaerolineae bacterium | reverse complement strand
GTCAGGCGGTGCGCAAGATCGCCGTCATTAGTGAAGAGCATCAGCCCCTCACTCTCCACGTCGAGCCGCCCTACCGGGTACAGATGCCCTTCAAGTGGGATTAGTTCGCGGGCCGCTGGCCAGTTCCCGCCAACATCCTCATCGGAGATCACATCACGCGGCTTGTTGAGTGCGATATAGACGTAATCTCGTGTCAGCCGCAGGCGCTCACCGTCCACGCGGATTTCATCGACGGCGGGGTCGGCGGACATCCCCAGTTCAGCGAGCTTGCCGTTGATCTGCACCCGTCGCTGGGTGATCAGTGTTTCGCAGGCACGGCGCGAGCCGAAGCCTGCGAGGGCAAGTAGTTTCTGCAGTCGTTCACGGGCCATGTGGATAACCATCCTGTTTGTATTCTGCGGACCTGCCCGCAGAAGCCGCGGAGCCCGGAAGTCACATTCGTTCAGCCTTGCGCCCAATCGCAAACGCCCTGCGAGACGCTGGAGAACAGGCCAGACGGCGGGCAAACGCCATTGCAGCCGGGCCTTGCAGGGATATAATACCACGCTCCTGAGGAGTAACCATGCATCGATTCAAGTCCAATCTCACTATCCTGCTCGCAGCCTGCGCCGGTTTTGGCGGGTTGCTGGCCTGCAACCTGCCCGCCCCGGCAACCGAAGTTGCCCCCCCTCCGCCGACTCTCGCGCCAGAGCAATCCAGCGCGGCGCTCGACTCGTTCAACAATAAATGGCGCGAGGTAAGCCTGACCGCGCCGGACAGCCCGTTCAGCGTCACGTTTACCGAATCAGAACTTTCCGCGGCGATCAATGCGGCTATCGATGAAGCCGAGGCCAGCGGCCTCAGCCCGGTGCCGATCAACTCGGCAAGCGTTGCTCTGCGTGACGGAGCTATCTACATCTACGCAGGCGCAGCTCTCGGTATCGTTGAGGCGAACGGCGTAGTCGTTGCTACGCCCAGCATCGGCGCAAATGGCATGGTGGATATCGCGCTGCAATCTGCCGAGTTTGGTGCGGTCGAACTCGACGAGACGCTGTTGACAGAGATCGAGACTAGCATTGAGGAGAGCATCAATACGCCGCTCACCACCTCTCCCTTCCCCATCACTTTGACAGGAATCACAATTGACCAGGGCTCACTGACGATCGGCGGCCAGGCCGGGCAGTAGCACACCGGCTCACAACGAGCGCGCCGTGCGCCTCCTGTTTCACAGGGATATAATCGCACCTATGAGTACACAACCCACGCCCCAGGGTGCCGCAATTCTGCTCTTTGGCGGCGAGGGCCTCCGCCCGGAAATGACCGGTGTCTGGCGCGAGGCACTTGGCGATCACGCCCCCGGGCAGGTCGAGGCCGTGCTCATCCCGGCAGGGCTGGCAGGCGACAAGGCCAGTAAGCAGGAGTATCGCATCGGGGTTGCGCTCGGTTTTCTGGACGCACTTGGCGTGAAAGCGCAGGCCGTTTCCCTCACTTCAGTGGAAGACGCCACCGACCCGGCGCTTCTGGCGACCCTCTCTCGCGCCGGGCTGTTCTACCTGCCCGGTGGATCGGTATCCAGCCTTGTGACCCTGTTGAACGCGGGGAGGGCCTGGGCCGCAATCCTTGCCCGGGCATTGCAGGGTGTCCCACTGGTCGTCTCCGGCGGTGCCTGTGTCGCCCTTGGCGAGGTTGCATTCTCCCCGGTTCGCTCTGCTGTTCCTGATCCGGAGACGCTTGCGTTCTCTGCGTTTCGCGGGCTGGGGCTGATCCCCGGCTGTCTGCTGCTGCCTTACTTTGACCAGTTAGCGCCCGCTGTCCTGGATCATCTGCGATCAGTCATCCCACCCGGCCCCCTGACGATGGTCGGTGTGCCCGGTCTGGCGGCTTTGTGCTGGCTCGACCAGGCTGGGCCGGGTTGGCAGGTTCGCGGTGAGGCCTCGGTCGTGGTGATGCGCGAGCAGGAAGAGTGGACGTTCGCGCCCGGCGATACCCTGCCATCAGTCCTTGTCCCCGCTCCCCTGCTCTGAGGACTGATGGTTTCGCATCAGCGCCCCTCTCCACCGCGCCGCTGGCCTGACATCGTCGCCGTCAGCCTGCTTGCCGTCGCGGTCACGGGCTTCTTCTGGAAGCTGGTGTTCACCGGGCTGATCCTGCCCCGTGGAGATGTCTTCACGTATTTCATGCCGTACTGGGATTACCGTAACGCCGCCCTGCGTGACCTGCACCTCCCGCTGTGGAATCCCTACCTCTTTATGGGTGCGCCGTTTCTGGCGAACAGCCAGGCCGGGGTGCTGTATCCGCCTAACTGGCTGATCGCCGGACTCTCCACACCTGCGAGTATCAAAGCAGCGATCGTGCTGCATCTGGTTCTGGCCGGTGTGGGCACCTACCTGTTCGTCCGGCGCAGCCTCGATTTCAGCCCATCGGCGGGTGTGCTGGCGGCGCTGGTGTTCGCTCTTGGCGGCTACGTGACCGCGCAGGTGGAGCACGTCAACCAGCTTCAGGGGCTGGCGTGGCTTCCATGGATCTGCTGGCTCTGGCACGAGGCGCTTCATCCACGCCCTGCCGCACTGATCCTCGCCGGGCTGGCGCTGGCACTGCAATTGCTCGCGGGGCATACGCAGACCGCGTTCATCACCGGGGTGGGGCTTGGCCTCTGGGCCTGCGTCGAAACCCTTACACGGTTCCGTGCCGCCTGGAAAGGCCGCTGGCAAGACACGAACCTCCGCCTGATCGCCTGGCCACTCGGCTCCCTGGGGCTGATCTCCCTGGTGGCGCTGGCACTGGCCGCTGCACAGATTCTGCCCACCCTCGAGCTGACCTCTCTGAGCGCTCGTGGTGGCGGCCTGACCGCACTGGAAGCCGTCTCCTTCTCGCTGAACCCTCTGCTGCTGGGGCGCTCTTTGCTGCCATCCTACGCACTCCGCCCGTTGTTCAGTGAATACGTCGGCTATTCAGGGGTGGTCGCGGTGTGCCTGGCTGTACTGGGCACACATCAACTGCGCTTGCAACCGCGCCTTTTCGGAGCAGTCATTATCCTGGGGGCTGGCCTGTTTCTTGCAGCCGGTGCGTATAATCCGGTCTACTGGTTTCTGGTGAATCTCGTCCCCGGGTTCGACCTGTTCCGGGTGCCCGCGCGCTGGCTGGCGCTGGCAGCGTTCGGATTGGCAATCCTTGCCGGCCACGGGCTGGACAGCCTCCGCAATGGGCAGCCCCCCCTGCCGCGCCACTGGCTGCTGGCACCCGTGACCGTCATCTCCGCGCTGGGTGGGCTGGCATGGGCTGCGCCACTTGCGAGAGATACGCTGGCACGGGCCAGCCTGCCCACGCCGCTGGAATCCGCCCTGTGGGGCACTGCCCTGCTCGCCGTGCTGGTTACCGTCATGGCTGCGGCACGGTGGCCGGCATTCCGGCGTTTCTCCGGCCCGTTGCTGGCCGCGCTGGCGGCACTGGAATTGTTCGGGGCATCGCAGAACCTTCCTTACAACGATCTGAGCACCAGCGACGCATGGTTCGGTCAGCGCCCCGCGATAAGCACCCTGTTGGCGGAGAACGCGGGTGCAGTTCCCCCAGCACGCTTCCTGTCGCTCTCTGATACGTTCTTCGACCCCGGAGACCTGCGTGAGATTCGTGCCCTTTACGGGCCTTACCTCTCAGAGAGCGGCTTGATTGATTACGTCGAGGCTGTGAAGGTGAAGGAAATCCTCGCACCGAACCTGCCGCTCGCCTGGCGCATCCCCACGATGGACGGATTCGACGGCGGCATCCTGCCCACCCGTGACTACATTGCCTTTACCTCGCTCTTTCTGGACGAGAGCGCCGTCACCCCGGACGGACGGCTGCGCGAGAACCTGGATAGTGTCCCACCGCTGGCATGGCTGCGGATGTCCAACGTGCGCTACGTGATCACCGACAAGGTGTACGATGCATGGGTGGATGGCGTGTACTTCGATCTGCAGTTTGCCTCGCGGGCAAATTCGGGCCAGCATGTGGAAGCCTATCCGCCGGTACCGTTCAGTACGAACGCCGTCGGGATTGTCGGGCATCTGAGTGGAGGAGACGCTCCTTCCGCTGGTACGCCGATTGCCGAACTGGTGATCGAGGGCCAGGATGGAGCGGAGGTGCGCCTGCCGATTGTCTCCGGGCAGAGCCTCAATACGGGAGAGCCAGTCGGTTACTTCACCCCCGAACAGCCCGGCCTCGCCGAATATGCGCTGCGGTTGGCCTGGGATGCCCCGGTGGAAGTCCGCCGGGTGACGGTCGAGGTTCTTCCTGCGTACAACGGGGAACTGGTCATACGCGGTCTGACGTTAATCGACGAACGCAGCGGCGCGTTCCAGTTCACGACGCTCTCGGCAGATAACACCGTCGAAATGATCTACTCAGCGGATGTCAAGGTCTATGAGGTTGCGGGCCCGGCACGGGCGTTTGCGGTATGCGCTCCCGTGATCGCCAGTACACCGGGCGACGCTGCCGCCCTGCTCCGTGAGCAGCCAGAAGTGTTTGTCGTCACCCGGCCCGACGCAGCAGTGACACCTGCTACCTGCTTACAGGATGCATCCGGAGATGTGGAGATAATTTCATACGAACCAGAACGGGTGGTTGTCCAGGCGCAGGCAGCGGGGGACGGAGTGTACCTGTTTCTGATGGACGCATGGTATCCTGGCTGGAGCGCCCGGATTGATGGAGCCCCGGTGCAGATTCACCGTGCCAACTTCTTCTTCCGGGCGGTAGCTCTGCCCCCCGGTGCACACGAGGTCGTCTTCACCTACGATAGCCGCCTCTTCCGTACCGGTATGCTGATCAGCGTCATCAGCCTGCTGGGGTGCCTCGGCGGGCTGACCGGGATTGGCGTGTACAGATTCCGATCCCGGTCAGCCGGAATTGCAGGTTAATGCGTCGCGGCAAGGTTGTAGTAGAAATGGATGACCGCGTCAATCCCGTTGTAGAAGTTGGGCAGGTAGAAGTTCTCGTTGGGCGCGTGGATCATCTCGTCCGGCATGCCAAAGCCCATCAACACGATTGAAGCCCCCAGCTCCTTCTGGAAGTTGGCCGCGATCGGGATCGAGCCACCGCTTCGGTTGAAAACCGGTGGAACACCCCATACCGCCTGATAGGCCTGCGAAGCGGCTTCAATGGCAACTGAGTCAAGCGGCGTGATGCATGACCAGCCATCGGAGAGCAGCGATACTTCAACCGTGAGGTGCTGCGGTGCGCAGCTCATGACGTATTCGGTGAACAGGCGCGCAATCTCCGCCGGGTTCTGGTTGGGCACCAGCCGCATGCTGATCTTCGCTCCCGCCTTTGCCGGAATGATAGTCTTGCTGCCCTCCCCCTGGAAGCCACCCCAGATGCCGTTCACTTCGCAGGTGGGGCGTGCGCTGAATCGCTCCAGCAGAGTGTAGTCCAGCTCACCCCACGGGTGAGTCATGCCGGTCTCCGCCTGCCACATCTCCTGCGTGTAGGGCACCTTTGCCAGAGCAGCGCGCTCCGCCGCAGACAGCGGCGCGACACTGTCATAGAATCCGGGGATGGTAATCCGGCCTGTTTCATCATGCATCGAGGCGATCAGCTCGGCCAACCACTGCGCCGGATTGTAAACAGATCCGCCAAACGCGCCGGAGTGCAGGTCATGGCTCGGCCCACTGACACGGACTTCCATGTAGGCGAGGCCGCGCAGCCCGTAGACGATCATCGGCTGATCCTTGCCGAGAAACGCCATATCTGAGATCAGAACGGTATCGGCGGCGAGCTTGTCCCGGTACTTCCTGACGAAAGCATCCATGTTCTGCGAGCCGCTTTCTTCCTCGCCCTCAAAGATAACCTTGACGTTCACCGGGAGCCGGCCTTCGACCGCCATGATTGACTCAAGGGCCTTCATGTTGAGAAAGAGCTGCCCCTTGTCGTCCGTCGCGCCCCGGGCATAGAGCCGTTCGCCGCGGATGGCCGGTTCAAAGGGAGGCGACTGCCAGAGAGCGATCGGGTCAACTGGCTGCACGTCGTAATGGCCGTAAACCAGCACGGTAGGCCTGTCCGGCCCTGCGCCCAGCCACTCGCCATAGACGGCGGGGTGCCCCCCGGTGGGGATGACCTCGACGTTGGTCATGCGAGTGGCGC
>JADZAD010000019.1 GCA_020852775.1 Anaerolineae bacterium | reverse complement strand
GTGGTGACCAGCAAATCGTTGACCGTGAGATGCGTACCGGTTTCGCTGAGGAGCTTACGCAGGTTAAAAATCTGTGTGATATCGAAGATCGTGGTCTCGGCGGAGATCTCCGTGATTTGCTGATGGCGGCGTGCTTCTCGGAGAAATGTGGGCGTGGCCTCGATCTTCAATGCAGCGGGCACTGTACATTCACGCGGTGTGATACCTGTGATCCGCTTATTCCATTGGCTGGCCGCATTTGTCAGCACCTCAGCCATCGCCAAGGACCACGTACCATCAAAATAGACGTGATGCTGGTCGAAGACCATGCTCGTATCAGTGCGGATGACCGTCAACGCATGGTTACCGGTACCGCGCTGGGCCCGCCGCAGTTCAGCCAGTGTGCGATCGCGCGGATGCATATCCCAGTTGATGATCACCGGGGCGTGCAGCAGGTCTTCGAGCGCATCACGAGTAGACGACGGAAGGAGTGCGCGCAGCCGTTTCTGAAGACGGCGCGGGCTCTCCGCGAGCAGTACATCCACCTCGTGGCGCTGCATCACAGAGCTATCTGGCCGAGTACGCAGAATCTGGTCAATCTGCCACTTGATGTGCGAGACTGCTACCGGCTCAAGAGCGCCCGCACGTGCACCGCCTTCGACAAAGCAGATATCTGCTCCCCGGGCGAACATCTCACGCCCATCGGGGTGAAAAGCCTGCCCATCCCTGATAGTCAGTGGCCAGCACTCACCATCTGTGGAGAAGACAAGGGGACGTCCCTGCGCATCCCGCAGAACAAGGTTCAGAAGATGGTACTCCCCACCGGCAACCAGCCCGACACAGGCATCCCAGAGCGGTATCATAACCTTATCGTCACGCATCGGACCGGGCTCGATCCGCGACAGGAGGGACATCTGCCTCTGATAACGCGCCCGCCGGGTATGCGCCAGCCGATTGTACCGATCGTCCAGCTTCTGCCGGTATTCTGCCGGGAGCATCTCCAGGCGCGGAGCCAGAAAGGCGCGCAGGACTTCGCGGCGGATATCGGCATAAGTGCCGTTCAGCGGCGCGTGATACGGACGGGCGAGCTCCCATTCACGCACCAGGCGGGCGACCAGGGGATGGTCAGACAAATCTGCCTCTTCGGCGACCTGCGCAATGAGCCGAATCTGTGTCCACTCGTCCCAGATTACACCCATCAGGTCATCATATTCCCAGATGAACTGCGTCAGCGCAACGACCCACGCAGTGAGATCATCTGTCTCTGTGGCAGTGTCGGGCCGATCCGCGGCGTAGCCTGTCGTTTCTACGGTATGGTGGGCAAGGTCTTCGCGCAGGCTGAACTGCAGCGCCCACTGCCAGGCGCCATCTTCAAACTGACGAGGTTTGCCAGTAATAGCGGTGCGAAGAGACTGAAAGCCGGAGAGAATCAGTGCAGGACCAGCAATAAGTGCGCCATACAGCAGGCGATCGGCGTAGTCACCGGGCCGGAGAACGTGTTTCCGGCCCCCTGTCCGGGGCTGGACTCGCCGGGCCAACAGCAGCATCCATCCGCTTCGAATCAACCCGGGTAGAGTCTTTGAGTCGAAATAGACTTCCAGCAAGTCCGACTGTGTTGGCATACTGGTACAGATCCGGGTGCCAGGCGATTGGACGATCCGCGTGCATTCTACACCTAAACGCAGGCAGAGAATAGCGCAGGCACTGTTTACCGGTAGCTATAGTCACGTGATGTACCTGCCACCCGGATCGCCGCAAGCAGCATCTCCGGCTGTCCTCGATAGGCCCCCCAGGGGGCGCGCCCCGCGGCAATGTCCGCAAAGGTCAGCGCCAGCGCATGGTTGACTGGAGCCAGCCGATGCAGCCCATCAGCAGCCGCGACTACAGCGCCGTTCAACCACTCGATCTCTGTGGGATGCTGACCAGAGGAGAGTGCCAGCATCAGAGACGGCATCTTCTTTCCTCTGCCCCGGGCCACCTGTGCGCGCAGGATGGGGCGCAGGAGCACTGGGGGCAACCAGCGCACTGCCCACGCCAGCGTTGCCGCAGGGACACCGGGCAGATTGATGACCTTCACCCCCAGCAGGTGCAGAATCGCCAGCGTCTCCTGCAAAGCAGCCCGCTCTACCTGAAACAGACGGGGATCGGCATATATCTCTGCGGGCGGTATCCCCAGGATTGCGGGGATGACATTCGCGGTGATATTGAGCAGCAGCTTAGACCACTTCAGAGAGGGCGTGCTTTCGACCACGGAGAGTGGCAGGCGCGTCCGGCGCAGCGCCTCGATAACGGAACCAGCCGCCGGGGAATCAGCCGCGATCGCTACACCCCGCGCCTTCTCCTCGATAATCACGCCGGGTTGCGGCACGGACACAGGCGTCGTGACTGTCCCCGCAACGACCGTCTCCGCGCCGAAGGCTGACCGCAGCGATTCTTCATTCCCGACACCGTTCTGGAAGCAGACAATCGTCCCCGGTGACGGGTTGTTCTGCATCAGTTCCATAATAGCCGGCACTGTGTCACAGGCTTTCATAGTGAACGCGACCCAGTCATAAGCCTCGCCGGCGCCAAAGGCTTCAGCCGGGGTTGTGACCACGCGCACGCCAGGAACGACTACGCGTGAACCGTCTGCGGACTGGAGCACCAGCCCTCCCGTCAGGCTGACTGCCTCCGCCAGGGCCGCGCGCCCCAGCAGTGTAACAGCATGTCCGCCGAGAGTCAGATGCGCCCCCAGATAACACCCGATAGCACCTGCACCATAGATGAGTATGTTCATCAGCCGCTCCCCTCTCCGCTGATCAAAGCCTGCGTCTTCTCTGGAGATTGTGCCGGATTCTCAACCCTGGCGCTATGCAACGAAAAGGCCGGGGTCGGTATGCACCCCGGCCTGCATTGATACCGGATACGCCTACGGGAGTTCTGGCAAGCTGTCTTCCCAGTTCTGCGGGAGATCCACCACAGCTTCAGCCCGCCAGGTGTCCT
>JADZAD010000018.1 GCA_020852775.1 Anaerolineae bacterium | reverse complement strand
GCTCGGCACGGATGGCCCCGGCTCCAACGCCGATATGGATATGTTTGCCACCATCCGGCAGACGGCGCTGGTGCACAAATACCAGGCCGTGGACCCGGAGCAGATCCCGGGCGATCTGGCGCTGCGGCTGGCGTCACAGGCCGGGGCGCGCGCTCTTGGCTTCGACCGGACAGGGGTGCTTGCGGAAGGCTACGCTGCTGACCTGATCCTGGTGAACCTCGATGCGCCGCACATGCGCCCGCTTCACAGCCTGGTTGCCAACCTCGTACACTCTGCCAAAGGGGCGGATGTGACTGACGTGATGGTTGACGGACGCTGGCTGATGCGGAACCGGGAACTGCTGACGCTGGATGAGGAGCGTATCCTGTACGAGGCTGAAGTACACGCACAGGCGATGGTCGGGCGCGGGATGAGCCGGATGCGTGAGTACAAGGGCTGAAACACGGCCCTTGCAGGAGGATGAGATAACAATACCGGGCGGCCTGCTGTGGCCGCCCGGTTGCTTTCACAGGGGGAAGCGGATCAGCAACACCGTGATATTGTCTGGCCCGCCGTTCTCATTGGCCATGTCGATCAGCTTGTTGCACGCTTCGTTCGCGTCTGGTGTGGCAGTGATGATCGAGACCATCTGATCCTCCTCCACCACATCCCACAGGCCATCGGAACACAGCAGAAGCTGGCTCCCGGGGGGGATGATCCGTGTGACCTGGTGAACATCAAGGGCATCGTTCAGCCCGATACCCTGGTATAGTTTGTTGCGGTCAGAACGGTGTTTGGCTTCTTCCTCGGTCATCTGGCCGATTTCGACCAGCCGCCCCACCAGTGAATGATCACGGGTCAGCCGTTCAAGCATCTTGTCGTGATAGAGGTAAGCACGGCTGTCCCCTACGTGGGCGATGTGAATCGAATTGCCGCGGATCACCGCGACGGTGCTGGTGGTGCCGCCATCGGGTACATCCCGTTTCACGACCAGGTTTGCCTCGTGCATAGCCTCCTCAAGCGCGGACTGGATGGCCTCATCGGGCTCCTGATCGGCGAAGACCGGCATAAAGATGCGATCCATGACGTTCCATGTGATCGTCTTGGCGGCAAGGATGCTCGCACGTTCACCGTGCTCATGTCCACCCATCCCGTCGGCAACAACAAAGATGCCGAACGGCAGCCGCAGTTCGCTGCTCTCGACCATCCCCACCAGAGTCAGGAAGGTATCCTCATTCCCTTCACGGAGTCTCCCCTTGTGGCTCCCCTGCCCGAACACCAGTGTCGAGTAACTCGTGGCATCGTCTACGATGTTAAGCGGGCGAGTCTGGCCCAGGCTCAGCGGCTCGGTGACTGCTGGCTGCCGGGGCATGGGTTCTGTGTCCGGGTCGGGTTGGACCGGCGCCGGCGCTGGCGGGGCCTGCTTTGGCTCCGGCTTCGGCGGGGTACTCTCCGTGACTGCCGGTGGGGCCTGGGGCTTGCGCTGACCGAACAACCGCTGGAAGAAGCTCATAGCTACCGCCCTTCAGGGATCGAGACGGAATAGTACGCCGGGGTACTGCTCCGCTTATTGCGCCACTTACTGTGCACTGACCTCGAACGTGATGCGCTCGCTGACTGTCGAATTGCCCGCTGAGTCGTATGCGCGCAGCTCAAGGTAGTGGGAACCCGGCTCGGTGATGATCCAGCGCTCATTGTATGGTGCAATAGTGCTGGCTGCAATCAGGCCGCCATCGACATAAAACTCGACACGATCCATCGAGATGTTATCCGTGATCAGGGGCTGGATCGTGACGAACTCATCCGACATGCGGAAAGCCTGCCCATCCTGTGGATAGACCCAATCGATTACCGGGGGGGAGTTATCGACCGTGACCTGGGTGATGAACTCCTCAACGCTGTTGTTGCCGCGTATCACCTGCAGGCGCAGGCTGTACAGCCCGTTGAGCTTACGCGCATCCCAGATTTCAAGCTGGAAGTTATAGCGAGGCTCCGGGTGGTCTACGCCAATCTGGATCCACTCGGTCGGGTTGATGCCCTCACCATAATCGATGCGATAAAGCCGGAAGCCGGGGTCGGTGGCGTTGCCAACGAGAGTCACAACGCCTTTCACATAGCTGAACGGTGAGGGCTGGGCGATGGCCACCGGGCCGAAGGTGTCCGGAGCGATTACCACATCATACGCAGTGGGTGGCTGCGGAATCCCGGCCTCACGCGCCCAATCTGCCGCTTCCGGGGGCAGCACCTCATAGATGTGCTCCTCGACCAGTTCGGGCGCGGTATACACGGTCGCCAGCAGGCCTGTTTCACGGTTGATACGGAAAGGCTGGTAGATCGTGTCGTAGGTGACGGGCTCGGTGCCCTGCCGGAAGATCTCGCGCTGTGTCGGGCAGTACGGCGTTGGCAGCAGGCCGGACGTCTGGCAGACAGTCATCTCGATCACCCCTTCCGGGCGCTCCCATGTCTCAATGGGCAGGTCCCGGTGGGCATATTCCATGATCGCTTTCCAGACAGGAGCTGCACCGGTGATAGCGGGCAGCTCAACCATCGGCGAGTTATCTGTATTGCCGACCCACACACCAACGGAAAGCTGTGGCGTGTAGCCTATCGCCCAGTTATCCCGGTAATCATTGGTAGTGCCGGTCTTGACGGCGGCAGGCCGGCTGAGTTGCAGAGCGCTGTTCATGCCGACACTGGGGCGGCGTGCCACGTCATCAGAGAGGAGATCGTTGATCAGGTAGGCGAGCGGTGCTTCGATGATCGGGTTGGTGGCGAAGGTGTTCCCCTGCCCATACTCCCACAGGATATTGCCGTTGCGATCCTCAATACGCAGGATGTAGGTCGGATCAAGTGTGCGGAAGCCAGTACGCCGCATCGCCTGGGGAGTAGGCCGCCCGGCCATCTGCCCCTCGTTTGCGAAAACGCTGTAGGCGTATGTCAGGTCGATCAACGACATTTCACCGCCGCCGAGGGTCAGTGAGAGCCCATAGTTGGCCAGCCCCCGGTCAAGTGAGTTGATGCCCATCGCGTGGGCGGTGCGGATCACGCTGTCAATCCCTACCCATTGGAGCACCTGCACCGCAGGGACATTGTACGAATTTGCCAGGGCGCTGCGGATGCTCTGTGGGCCATGGAAGATGCGGTCGAAGTTTTCCGGTACATAGGGGCTGTTGCTACCGACATCAAAGGCTGTTCGCACGTCAAGAGTCATTGTAGCCGGGGTATAGCCCTGCTGAAAGGCGGTGAGATAGGTGAACGGCTTGATCGCTGACCCGGGCTGTCGCTCGGCCAGCGCGACGTTGTAATTCCCGGCGATCTCAGCGTTGTAGTAATCGAGGCTGCCGGTCATCGCCAGTACCTCGGCTGAAGGGGCCCGGAGGACGACTACCGCCGCGTTGGTGGCGTTATGCTGCTGGAACTGGGCTTCAGTGGTCAGTGGATGCAGGTACCCGGCGGCTTCACATGGGGAGCCATCCACTGCTGGCAGAATGGTATCCGGCGGCTGGCCGGAAAGGCGGGCGATATGCGAACGGGCGGCACAGTCCGCTTGCAGATAGAGCGGGTAATCGAGCGTGGTATAGACGACCAGCCCGCCCCGGTAGACCAGTGAGGGGCCGACCAGCTCCTCCAACTGCTTGCGCGCCTCAATCGAAAAGTGTGGCGCGAGCAGGTTGAAGCGCTGTTCAACTGGCTCGATGATCAGAGGCTCGGCGTAAGCAGCCTCAGCCTGTTCGGCACTGATCAGCCCCTGCTCGGCCATCAGGTCGAGTACCACCTTCTGTCGCTCCCGTGCAAGGTCGTAATTGTCGATCGGGTTCAGGCCGGGCGACTGCGGAATTGCTGCCAGCATCGCGGCCTCACCCAGCGTCAGTTCGCGCGCCGGCTTGCCGAAGTACACGTCCGAGGCGGCCTCGACTCCGTAGGCGAAGTTCCCGTAGAAATTGGTGTTCAGGTACCATTCCAGAATCTGGTCTTTGGAGTACTCTCCGCTGATCCGGATAGCCAGAATGAGCTCCCGTATCTTGCGATCGTAGCTCACCCGTACACGCTCTTCCGGCTCGATCAGTACGTTTTTGACCAACTGCTGGGTGATGGACGAACCACCCTGCACCTGCCCGCCGGTCAGGTTGTTCCATAGCGCGCGCGCTATTCCCTCGATGTCGTAGCCCGGGTTCTCATAGAAGGTCTTGTGCTCGATGGCGATCGTCGCCAGCCGCAGGCTGAGGGGGATGTCAGAAAGCTGCACCCAGGTGCGGTCTCCACCGGCAGGATCGATGATCTCATACAGAAGCACCTGCCCGGTACGGTCATACAGGCGTGTCGTGCCGAAATCTTCCTCGACGGCGGTGATTGCGCCCGGCTCCGGGAGTTGCTGGGCGTAATAGGCAAAGACGCTGACTACCGTACCGAAGCCTGTCAGCGCGCTCAGGATGTTCATGCCCGTGAGGACCAGCACAATGGCCAGCAGCCAACGCTGGGCAGCACGTGTCCCCGTCCGGGCCTTGCCACGCCGGATGCGACGCTGGTAGACGATACGCCGGGCCAGGCTGCTGGAATGGCTTCTATCTGACATCCGTGGCTTCCATCTTCTCTGTCTGACCGGGCTGCGCAGCCCAGGAAAACCGGTGTAAAGATATTGATTTCAGATACATATCTTGTCAGGGTTTCGTAATTTGCTACAATATGTTCTGCACACAGGCTATACTCTACTTAACCAGCACACACTGCTTACGCCCTGTGCGTCGTTCGCTTGAGTATATACTCAAGTTCCAGTCTGTACTGCCGCTCCCGTTTCATCCTGTTACGGTTAAACCTCCAGGTTACACTGACCGTTCCCGGCAGTCCTCATATCTTCCGGACCGCTTGATTGGCTTCCGTTCTGGCACAGCGGTACACCGGTATTCGGGTTTATCCTGTGCCAGAGCACATCAAGCAAGAGGGAGAGCGTTACGATGGACGAGATCGCTCGTCGTGTCCTTATTGTGACGGCGAAAGATGATCTGCAGCCCTATCAGGACAGGCTCACCGCGCATCGTTTTGAGGTCATGCTGGCCGGTTCATCTGCTGAAGCGCGGCGCCGTATCAACAACCAGGGGCTTCCGCACCTTCTGGTGGTAGATCTCGACCTGCCGGAGGGTGACGGCCTGTACCTGTGCCACAGCCTGCACGACCTGGCTGGCTTGCCGATCATCGGCGTGTCCACGGATACCTCCCCCGTCACGGCTCTGCGTGCGCTTGAGCATGCTGACGACTTTGTCCGCCGCCCGCTCGACCCGGATGAGCTTCTGGCGCGGACTCGCCGGATTCTGAGCCGGATCAACGATTTCACGTATGCTTCCGGCCCGGTGATCAACGTGACGGAGTGGATGGTGCTTGACCCGGTGCAGCGCCGAATCATCGTCAAAGGGCACGTCCAGAAGCTGACCCCGATTGAAAACGCGCTGCTGCATGTACTGCTCAAGCACCGGGGCGAGGTCGTGGATGCGGATACACTGATTGAGCGGGTCTGGCAGACTGACCCGACAGACAGCGATCGCAACGTGCTGAGGGTGCACGTTCACCGCCTGCGCCAGAAGATTGAGCGGAATGCCCGTATTCCCAACATCATCACCACAGAGCGTGGCGTAGGCTACTCATTCAGCAGCGCTATCTGAGCCGCTGCCTGCCTGGACCGTCAATGACCCCAGCAGCAGGGCGTTCCCATCGATCACAGCGCCTTCGGCCTGTACGGGCAGGCGTGTGAGCGTCTGCCAGTCGTAGAGCGCTATCCATAACTGGTACATGCCTTCCGGGAGGTTCTCCGGAAGGATCAGGCCGTAGTTGTCCCATACGATCTGTCCTGTTTCCCATGTGCTGGTCGGAGCGAACCCCGCCATCGGGAAACGATCCTGCTGTATGACGACTGCCCCTGCCGGGTTGAGCAGGTACAGCCCCACCGTGTAGTCCTGCTCCACTGCCCGGCTTGCCTCCCATAGCAGGGCCACGCCGATCTGGTCTCCGGGGGCGAAGCCTGTCTGCTCTTCTGCGCCATATGGCCTCCGGAGGCTGTAGCCCCGGAGGGAGATGTCATCGCCGAAGCGGGCGTTGATGATGGTGTCCGGCGCCACCGCTGCGCTGCGCGCCTCAACTGCCGGGGAGTACACAGGCAGGTAGCTGAGTACGCGCACCGCCGGGCTGAACTCAACCAGGCTGTTCGTGAAGTAGTACTTCGCCATGTACCACTCCACCGGGCGGGTTGCGCAGGGCAGATAGGGGCCGCGATCCTCGATCAGCCAGACGGGCCTGCCTGTGGCGATATCAGCCTTGTATACTGCCCCCACCATGAGCTCACTCACGGGGTCGATCAGGTCTTCCACCCGGTCGCTGACGACCTCTGGGACTGCCTCGCAACTGTAGCGTTCGCCCGGCGAGACCGGCAGGCCATACCAGATGGCGCGCCCCTTGTAATAGTTCATGAAGAACTGGTTGTAGGAAGTCGTCGGCAGCAGAATGATGTCGTCGGGCTGCACGTTGTCCGACAGATAATTCATCATTGTATGCAGCGTCTGGTCATCACCAAGATAGCGTGGATCGTCATACGCGCGCACCAGCCCGACAAGCGTCAGGCCCGCCATGATGGCGGCTCCGGTGAGTGCCCCGTACCCGGCCCTCCGCATGGCTGTCTGTGCGCTGGCCCCGCGCAGCGCCAGCCACAGCGTACCAGCCAGCAGTGCACAGGCTGTCAGGCTGAGCAGGCCCAGCATCGGCCAGTCCGGGGATGGAATCAGCCAGATGATGTCTTTGGCGGCCTGTGGCAGGTACAGCAGGCTGCCGATCGCCTGTGTCCAGCGGGGGTTCCACAGGGCCTGGGGGCCCCAGGGAGGCTGCTGCAGGACGGCCTGCATGTAGTCGTAATAGCTGCTTGTCAGGACGACTGTCCCGGCGATCTGAACCAGCAACCCCCAAATGGTCAGCGTAACCACCCCGGCCCGCCACGCCCATCCACCCTGATTGAACGCCTTCTCCAGTGCCGGGAGGGCCGCCAGCATCAGAAACGGGGTCAGCGGCACCATGTAACGCGCACCCCAGCCGACGCCACCATACCAGATTTCACCGCGGATCGCGGCATAGACCAGCGCGAACAGGATCGTCATCCCCAGCACCAACCACGATTCACGCCAGCGCGCGCGGGGCAGCAGGGCTGGAGACAGGAGCGCCAGCAGCAGTACCGGCGAATACGCCCAGATGCTCTTGCCCGGTGTGAGCAGGTAGCCACCCAGGCCATAGCGGGCCATCGGCAGGCCGTTCAGAAAATCCAGCGCACGTGAGAGGACTTCGTAGCGGGCGGTCTGCGTATTAAGAAGCGCGTCAAGCATACCCAGCAGTACACCAAGGCCTGTCAGAAGGCTTACCCCTGCCAGCAGGATGATGACCACGGCCACCCGCCGGTAGGGCGACCGCCCCGGGTAGGCAATCAGTGCCAGCATCGGCAGCAGGATCAGCGCGGCCTCCTTGCTCAGAAGCGCCAGCAGCCAGAAAACCACACCCAGCCCCAGCCAGCCGAATGCGGTACGCTTCCTCGCGAGATAGGCCTGCCGCCAACACTCCAGCGCATAGGCTGATCCCAGCAGGGCAAAAGTGATCAGCGGCTCACGGAAGAAGGTCTTGGAGTACGGCCAGGCGATAGTCGTCAGGCCATAAAGCAGAGCTGCCAGGGTGGCCAGACGATCATCGTAGCCAAGCCGCAGCGCGTAGGCAAAGATCAGTACACCGGTCAGGGCGGTGACAATGACGTTGAACAGGAAGATCGCGTGGATGTTACCCACCCACGGAATGTGATACGCCAGCCAGTAGAGTGGCACAGCCAACAGCGGCTGTGCCGGTTCGACATCGCTGGTCTGCAAGCCGCGCAGATAGACCGTCTGGTTGAGCATCAGACTGCCGTGTGTAGCGAGGCTGTCTGTGGTATCTATGATGTACCGCTCGTCATCCGAGCGCACGAAGCCGGAGAACGTCAGGAAGTAAAAGGCATACAGGCAGGCGCCGATCATCGCCGCGAGGATGATGCGGCGCAGCATGGCAGGTGGCATGGTGCGGGCTCCGCTCAGTGGGCCGGTGGCTCCGACTCGATGGGGGAGAAGGTTGCGAAGCGCCATTCCAGCCAGATCAGCGTCCCGGTGAAGATTGCCAGGAAGATCACAAGAATCGTCCGCGCCTGGGCAGGAGTGGAGTCGCGCAGCATCAGGCCGGTCAGCCCCAGCGCAACGCTGCTGAGGTAAAGCGTCATTACGGCGCGGGCATGGGTCATGCCGAACAGCGATACCATCCGGTGTGAAGTGTGATCCCGTCCCCCAACGTAGATCGGGCGCTTTCGCCGGATACGTGAGAGGATCACCAGCATGGCATCGAAGATGGGCACCCCAAGCAGAACAATCGGGATCAGCCAGGTGGAATCAGTAGGCCGTCCAGCGAACTCCAGCTTGATGCCGAGCACCGCCAGAATGAAGCCGAGCAGAAGCGCGCCGGTATCACCCATAAAGAGCGTCGCCGGGTTGAAGTTGTAGTACAGAAAGGCCACGCACGCGCCCATCGTCGCGGCAGCGAGCGTCGCTACCAGCCCCAGCCCTTCAATAACAGCCAGCACGAAGAAGGCTCCGCTGGCGATCGCAGCCAGCCCGGCAGCCAGGCCATCCATGTTGTCCTGGAAGTTCAGCGCGTTGCAGATGCCGATCACCCACAGGGCCGTGAGCACGTAATTGGCGACCGGCCAGGGGAGCAGCTGCACCTGAATGCCGGAGATGATCAGAACAGCGGCGGCCAGCAGTTCTGCCAGCAGGCGCACGATTGGCGGCGTGCCATAGCGGTCATCGAGCAAGCCTACTATCACGACGATGGTCATGCCGATGCTGACGCCCAGCAGTTCCTTCCAGGGTTGGAAGCCGCTGATCAGAAGCGCCGCAACCAGGCCAACATAGATGGCCACGCCGCCGAGCATCGGCATCGGGGTGACGTGAACGGAGCGCGCAACCGGGACAGAAACGAATCCGGTCGAGTGCGCAATCTGGCGGATAACCGGTGTCGCCAGGAAGGACACGAAACCCGATGCAAGGATCAGGGGTATAAACTCACTCATCATGAGGAGTGCACCTCGGTGGCATTCTGCCACTCTGCAGTGAAACCCTTGCGGGTTAACAGCTCAATATAGAGTGCGCGGATATCGGCTGCCAGCCGATCCACACTGTACTCTGCCAGCACTACGCGGCGAGCCCGTACTGCCCGTTCACCTGAAGGCTGCGAAAGGGCTTGCAGCATCGCCTGTCCCAGACTACGTGCATCCTGCGGCGGGACGAGAATGCCCAGTTCCCCGTGTGCCAGCAGATCGGGGATGCCACCCACCTGTGTACCGATCACCGGTACGCCAGCGGCCATCGCTTCGATCAGTGAGACGGGCGTCCCTTCATTGTCGGACGATATTACCACCAGGTCGAGGTCTGCATATACATTGCCGAGGTCTTTGCGCCAGCCGGTGAACCGCACCTGCTCCGTCAGGTCGAGTTCCGCTGACTGCTGTTGCAGCACTGCGCGCAGTTCCCCGTCACCGATAATTGCGAAGCAGGCGCGTGGATTGACATCCGCGACCAGGCGGGCGGCCTGCAGGAACAGGGCGTGATTTTTGATCGGCACCAGCCGCCCGACGATCCCGATTAACGGCTGAGTATCAGCGATCCCAAGCTCACGGCGCAGGGCCCCTCGCTGCTCTTTCAGGGAGGTGAGCGGGGTCAGATCCAGCCCAAGTGGCAGAACACGGAACTTGTGTGCCGGGGCGATGCGGAAGGTGTTCTGCAGTTCCTCGCGCAGCCCGTCACTGATCGTCAGGATCGTATCGGACGCCAGCCCCCCCAGCCGTTCCAGCCAGATGAACAGCCGGGTTTTGAATGTACCGAAGTACCCCTGGAGCACATGCCCGTGAAAGGTGTGCACAATCACGGGGACGCCGCACAGCCATGCCGCCAGGCGCCCAACCAGCCCGGCCTTGGCGGTATGTGTGTGAACAACGTGAGGCCGCTCCACGCGGATCAGCCGGATCAGGTGCAGCAGTGCCCGAAAGTCTGGCCCCGGCAAGATCTCCCGTTGAAGTGATGGCACTACCACCAGCTCAATGTTCAATTCATGCGCCAGATAATCCATGTTGCCTTCATCCGCACCGATCATACCGGTAACGAGCGTCGTGCGGAAGTGGTCATCATTCAGGCGCGCCGCCAGCAGCGAGACATGTATCGCCGGGCCGCCGACGTTCATCCGGGCAATGATACGCATCACCCGTACCGGGCCTGTGATCACCCTGTCGTAGCGCGCACCAATCCTCATGTAGTCTGCTGCCGGTACCACTGCACAGTCGCGTTCAGCCCATCCGCGAAGGGGATGCGTGGCTCGTAGTTCATCCGCGCATATGCTTTGCTGATGTCCGCGCGCGAGTATTTGATGTCCCCGGTGCGGGCTGTCTCATAGATCGGCTGGATATTACTGCCGACCATCTCCTGCAGCATCTCGAACAGCATATTCAGCGACACCTGCCCGCCGGTAGCCAGGTTGAATACCTCTCCGGCGACGCGCTCAGCAGGGGATTCGGCGGCCAGCAGGTTCCCGGCGACTACGTTCCCGACGAACGTGAAATCGCGTGTCTGCTCCCCGTCTCCGTAGATAGTCGGGGCGGTACCCTGCAGCAGCGCAGTGATAAAGCGCGGAATGACCGCGGCGTATGTACTCTTTGGGTCCTGCCGGGGGCCAAAGACGTTGAAATAGCGCAGAGAGACAGTCTCCAGGCCGTAGACGATGTGAAACGCCTGGCAGTACGCCTCCGCCGCGAGTTTGGAAACGCCGTATGGTGAGATCGGGTAGGAGCGCATCGTCTCGACTTTGGCGGACTCTTCGTCCTGATCGCCGTAGATCGAAGAGGAAGAGGCGAAGACCACGCGCTTTGCCCCAAACTCGCGCGCCGCGTTCAGCACATGCAGCGTTCCGGTGACGTTGACCTCGTTGGAGGTTACCGGATCGTCAATCGAGCGTGGCACAGAGGGGATCGCGCCGTGGTGCAGAATCACATCCATATCCCGGACCGCCTGCCGTACATCGTCCACACTGGTCAGGCTGCCCTCAATCAGCTCGATCCGCGGCAGGAACGGCGCGATGTTCTCGCGGCGGCCTGTCGCGAAGTTGTCGAGGACGCGGACGGCGTGCCCGCGTTCCAGAAGCGCTTCAACCAGACTGGAACCGATGAACCCGGCTCCTCCCGTTACAAGATAGTTCGCCACGAATCACACTTCCTTCATATCAGAATAGCACGGTCGGCATCAGGCGAATCATGCGAAATAGCGCTGCAGCCACAATTCAAGCGTCAGCAGTGTCCAGAGTGAATGGCCGAGATCGGCCTTCCCTGCGATGTGCGTCTCCAGCATGGTTTCAACGACTTCACTATTGAGCACTCCGCGTGCCTGCGCCTGCGGGTTGAGCAGCACAGAGCGGGCATACTTCGCCAGGCTGGTGCGGAACCACGCCCCTACCGGCACGCCAAAACCGTGCTTCTTCCGGTCGATGATACTGTCCGGCAGGAGCCCGCGCAGCGCTCGCTTCAGGATGTATTTCTTCACGCCGCGGCGTAGTTTCATGCTGGTGGGGATGGCCGCAGCGTATTGCACAAGCTGGTGATCCAGGAATGGCGCGCGCGCCTCAAGGGAAGCTGCCATGCTCATCCGGTCCACCTTGACGAGCAGGTCTTCAGGCAGATAACTCCGTATATTGACATCGAGCAGCCGGGAGACAATATCATCCTCGCTCCCTACCGGCCTGCTGCCGAACACCTGTCGATAATGCTCCCGGACGGCCAGCTCCTGCGACTCACCCAGCAGGCCAACAACCCATGTGCTGGCGACATAGCGAATCCACGACAGATACTGTTCGTCAAGCGGGAGGTTGGCGGCGCGGACAAAACGGTTGGCGTTACGTACCAGCCCGGCGTAATCCGTGTTCTCTGAGAAGCGGCTGAGCGCGGCTGTCACTGCCCGTTGAGCGACCCCGGGCAGGTGTGAATACGTCGAGGCCAGCCGCGCCGCCCGGAAGCGTTCGTACCCGGCGAACAGCTCGTCTCCGCCGTCACCGGTCAGGGCGACCGTGACGTGCTGGCGGGCCAGCTTGCTGATCAGGTAAGTCGGGATAGCGGATGAATCACCGAAGGGTTGGTCGTGATGCCAGATCAGGTCATCTACCAGTTCGACGACGTCAGGTGAGACGATGAACTCGTGGTGTTCTGTGACGAACTTGGCCTGTACTTTGCGAGCATAGCGTGTCTCGTCGAAACTGGGCTCATTCCTGAAGCCGATGGAGAACGTCTTGATCGTGCTGGTGCTCTCCTGCGCCATCAGCGCCACGATCGCTGCCGAATCCAGCCCACCGGAGAGGAACGCCCCCAGCGGCACATCCGAGAGAAGGCGCAGGCGCACCGACCAGCGCAGGTGCGCGAGCAGATCGGTGGCGATGTTCTCCTCGGTACGCGGGTCTTCACCACTCACCGGGTAAGGAGGTTGCCAGTAGGGGATGATTTCGGCGATCGGCTGGCTGCGCGACAGATCAAGCGAGAGCATGTGACCGGGAGGCAGGGTGTGAATCCCCCGGAAAAGCGTATCAGGTGAAGGTGGATAACCGTAAGTCAGGTAGTGTGGCAGCACGTCCGCGTTGAAGCGGCGTGGCACATCCGGGTGCTCCAGAATAGCCTTGATCTCCGAGCCAAACACCATCCATTCATCGGTGAAGGTATAGTATAGCGGCTTCTCGCCAAGCCTGTCACGCACGAGCAGCAGGCGCTGGTTGGTCACATCCCAGATGGCGAGCGCAAACATCCCCCGGTAGGGCTTGATGAAGTTGCTCGCGCCGAACTGGATATAGGAACGGAGCAGTGTTTCGGTATCAGTATGTGAGGTGAAGTGGTGTCTCATCGCGGAGAGCACCGCCCGCACTTCGTTAAAGTTGTATACCTCGCCGTTGTAGACGATCCACGCTTCACTCGGCGGGACAGGCTCACCGGAACGGGAGGGGACGTTGGTGGGGGTATGCCGCACCTGCATTGGCTGGTGCCCGGCGGGGCTGGGGTCGATTAC
The DNA here is from genome assembly GCA_020852775.1 of Anaerolineae bacterium. Classification (GTDB taxonomy): domain Bacteria; phylum Chloroflexota; class Anaerolineae; order Aggregatilineales; family UBA3940; genus JADZAD01. The sequence goes on along the minus strand of JADZAD010000018.1, from coordinate 2,427 downwards.
CGCCAGCCGTGTATTGCCCAGGCCGCAGGGGCCATCGATCATGTAGCCCGAATCATCCGGCCCGCGGTGGTCCAATACGCGAACCATGCGGGCAAGCGTGTTCTCATCCGGTCGCTGCCCTTTGAGGGCAACCATCCCGCAGATACCACACATCGACTCAGGTGTCCCCTGTGTGAATCGACAACGCCTCCTCATAGACGGCTGCCGTCGCAGCAATCATCTTATCGACGGAAAACTCATCCAGAAGGCGCCGCTGTCCCGCTTTGCCATAGGCGTCGGCCTGCGCGGGGTTATCCAGTAAGGTTTGCAGCGCGCCGGCAAGCTGCTCCGGGGAGTCTGGCTCAACCAGCAGGCCAGTCTGACCGTCCACCACGATCTCAGGCAGGGCGGTTACGCGGCTGGCTACAAGTGGTACAGCATAGCGCATCGCCTCTAAAGTTACCAATCCGAACCCCTCCCAGCGCGAAGGGATAGCGAGCACGTCGGCGGCGGGCATCAACTCATTTGCGTTGTCTACCCAGCCGAGGAAGCGCACTCTGTCACCCGGCATGAGTGACCACGCCTGCCGCTCCAGTTCGGCGCGCAGTGGGCCATCCCCGGCGATGAAAAGCCTCGCCCGCGGAGTATGTTGGAGAATCCGCGTGAAGGCCTCCAGCAGGACATCTGCTCCTTTCTGGCGCACGAGCCTGCCCACGAACCCGACCAGCGGCGTATCCGAATCGTAGCCTAATCGCGCGCGGGCACGATCGCGCACCCCGGCCGGGGGCGGTTCGCTCTCGATGCCGTAACGCACGATGCGCACCTTAGCCGGGGGGATACCTTCAACAGACGTGACGAACCGTTCAAGCGCGCCGGAGATCACGATCACGCGGCTGGCGTCTGACATCACCAGCCGGTTAATCACTCGGAAAACAGGGTTGTAGCGGAAGGCGTCGTCGTTGTGACGTGAGGTGACCGTGCAGCGCACCCCGGCCCGGATGGCGAGGGGCAGGCCGTAGAAGTCCGCATGGACAAGATGCGTATGGACGATGTCCGGAGCGGTGGAGCGGATCAGCCTGTCAAGGTTCCGAGCGGAAGCGAGGTCAAGGTGATGGCGCATCCGGATACGTGTCATCTGTACACCGCCATCCTGCAGCCGCTGGCAGAAGGCGTCCACCGGGGAGCGGGGGTCTTCCAGCACGGCCATACGGACATCGATACCCCGGGCAGCCAGCCCTGGCAGCAGGCGCAGCAGGTGGCCCTCCGATCCGGATATACCGGTGACTTTGCTGATATGCAGCACCCGCATGGGGGTCAGCCGCCGGGGGGTGGAGAGGGTTCCGTTGAAGAAATCTGCCGGAGCTGCTCCTCCAGTTGCCTGACCTGCAGGTCAAGCAGCGCGAGACGCTGTGCTGCCTGCTTGTTCTGCCGTGACAACCGGGTGATCACCGCGGAGAACTGGAGCAGAACCAGCAGGGTCAGGCCTGTGGCGATGACGAAGAGAGCGGTCGGTGGATAGCGGATACCGATCAGGTCGGCAATGGTGTCAAGCATCTCGCGCGAGAGCGCGAGCACGATCAGCACACCGAAGGTCGCCAGCCAGAGGAGCGAGTAGTCCTCGCGCAGGCGCTGCCGACGAACCATTTCCAGCACGATCAGGAACATCACCGCTGGCCCCGCCAGCATGATGATCTCCAACCGTCCGATATTGCTCAGCATCAGTGTTCCTCCTCTCCCGCTAGCTCTTTTCGCGCAGCAGGTTGATGAGCACCGCCATGATCACCTTAACCATGTAATAGGCCGAGCGCACCGGGGTGATTGAGGACTGGCCGCCGTAGCGCGGATGCATCGTCACCGGGATTTCGATCAGGCGCAGGCCCGCCCGCCTGAGGGTGACCACAGACTCGGGCTCAGGGTAGTCGAAGGGATAATCCGCGGCACAGAAGGCAATTGCCCGGCGGTTCCAGGCGCGGAAGCCGGAGGTCGGGTCGGTAATCCGCTGGCGCACGGCGAGCGAGATCAGCCGGGCGAGGATGACGATCCCGATCAGGCGCTGCCAGGGTGTGATATAGCCTCGATCCTCGATATATCGTGAGCCGATGACCACGTCCGCCCCGTTCTGTCGGAGCGCCTGGAGCAGTTCACCGAGTTCGTAGGGATCGTGCTGGCCATCGCCATCGACCTGAAACGCGACATCATACCCATGTTCGTAAGCATACATAAAGCCGGTCTGCATCGTCGAGCCGATGCCGAGGTTGTAGGGCAGAGTCACCACCAGTGCGCCGCGGCGTGCCGCGACTGCCGCTGTCTGGTCGGTTGAACCGTCGTTGACGACCAGCACATCCGCGCCGGGGAGGGCATCCCTGATCTGCTCGATCACCGGCTCAAGGCTGTGTTCCTCGTTAAAGGCCGGGATGATGACCAGCATGCGAAGTGCCTGCGGGAAGG
>JADZAD010000017.1 GCA_020852775.1 Anaerolineae bacterium | reverse complement strand
GCAACAGGGCGCTGAGTAATATCCAGGGGTTTACGGATGCCCTGCAGCTTCAGGGGTTTGAGACCTATTCGCGGGTACTGGAAGTTGCAGAACAGCAGGCGGATACTGCCCTGCTGGAAGGACTGGGGATTGACGCCACCACCGAGGCCACGCAGGTTATCCGCATCAGACGGCTACGATATGTAGATGGCCTGCCTGCGGCTATTCTGACAACACTGGTACGCGCCGATCTGGGCACAAGAATGCAGCGCTACCGCCTTGAGGAAGTATCGTTTTTCGATCTGTACCAGGAGATTCTCGGGCAGCGTGTCAGCCGGAGTGAAGCGACCTTACAGGTCACCCTTGCGGACGCAGAGTGCCAGGCACTCATGGGTGTTGAAGCAGGCTCACCACACTTCCGATACAGCGCCCGGAACTATCTCGAAGACTCGACCCCGGTAGAGGTTGTCCACGGGGTTTTTCGCGGAGACATGTTTCACTTCAGGACAGTAGTGGTTACCGTCGGCGAGGAATCACCCTTTATTGTTGCGACCGACAGTTAACAGATGGATGACACAGGCGTATCGCCTGCAACATCACAGCATTGCACGAAGGAGAGGAGGAGACCTGAGGCATCACAATTGAAGACAGAAGACCAAACCAAGAGATAATTCAGATCTCCCGGGGGAATGGAAATTATGGCTACAACAGCACCTGTTTTACAGGCTCACCACGATGTACCGTGGTGGCAGCGTAACCAAACCAAGATCTACTTCTTCTCGCTCCTGTTTGTACTACCGGCACTGATTAACTTCACCGTGTTCCGGTACATCCCGATCATCTATGCTCTCCGCGCCAGCTTCTGGCAGTACAGCCTGGTTCGTGGTTTCACGGAGATGATCGGCTTCGATAACTACGTCCGGGCAGTCACCAATGACCCGATCTTCTGGGATGCGCTGCGCGCGACAACCCTGTACGTGATCGGCAAAGTGCCCCTGCAAGCTGGCCTCGCGCTGGCCCTGGCGCTGTTCACCAACCAGCAGAAGCCCTTCATGGGGCTGGCTCGCGGGCTGATCTTCGTGCCGGTGGTTACCTCGTATGTCGTCGTTTCGATCGTGTGGGGCCTGGTACTGAACGAGGACCTTGGCCTGCTCAACTCGATTCTGCGCACTATTGGCATCCCGGCAGGTGACTACCTGACAAACCCCAACCCCATATTTGTCAACTACGTCAACAAGCTTCCCGAAGGCATCCGGCACGTTGTCGAGTTCATCCTTCCTAACCAGACACTGGCAACAATCATCGGCCTGTCGATCTGGAAGGACGTCGGGTACAGCACGATCATCCTCGTCGCCGGCCTGAAGGGTATCCCGGATGTCTACTACGAGGCAGCGATCGTTGACGGCGCCAATGGCTGGCAGCGGTTCGTGAATATCACGATCCCCCTGCTCCGCCGTCCGCTCCTGTTCGTCATCGTGACCACAACGTTGTTCGCCTTCCAGGTATTCGTGCCGGTATATCAGCTCACCAAGGGTGGACCGGGACGTTCAACCATGGTGCTGGTGTATTACATCTATCGCCAGGGCTTCAATATGGCAGAGATGGGGTACGCCTCGGCGCTGTCGATCATCCTGCTGCTGATCGTCCTGTGTATCAGCGTGCTGCAGATGTACCTCCTGCGCCCTGAAGACGACTAAGGAGAGGACTTACTATCATGACTACTGCTACACAGAAAAGTATTGTCCAGGTAGACCTTGAGCGCGCGGCGCGTGATCGCCGTATACGCCTGTTCAACAAGTCACTCGACGCCGTTCTCACCGTAGTCGTCTACGCGGTGATCACCTTCGTCTTCTTCACCCCGATGCTGTGGGCGCTGACCAGCAGCTTCCGGACGGTTGAAGGTGTGTTCAACAACCTGGTGCCTGTGTCCTGGAAGACTTTCTGGCCGACAGATTTCAGGGTGTCGAACTACCTCGACGCACTGGGCCTGACATCATCTCAGTACCTGCAGGTTACGCCGTGGGCGCGCGCTTTCGTTGCCTTCTGGACAAAGATCGGCCTGCACAACGGCCTGGAAGTGAACCTGGGCTACAACCTGGGGAACAACCTCTGGATCAGCCTGTCCAGCGGCGTGGCCGTTGTGCTCCTGTCCCTGATCTTCAACACCAGTGCCGCGTATTTCTTTGGCCGGTTGAAGTTCCCGGGCAAGTCTTACATCCTGACCTACGTGCTAGCGACCATGATGGTGCCTCAGCAGATCATCATGGTTCCGCTGTTCCTGGTCGTTAAGGAACTTGGCTTCATCAACACCTGGTGGGCGCTGGTTCTCCCCTGGTACGCAAGCCCCTTTGTGACCTTCGGCCTGACCCAGTTCATCTCGGATATTCCGTATGAACTGGACGAAGCGGCCATCATGGACGGAGCCAACCTGCTCCAGATCCTCTTCTACGTCATCGTGCCGATGTCTGTCCCCGGCCTGGTCACGATGGGCCTGCTGGAATTCCAGTTCATCTGGAATGAGTTCTTCTGGCCTCTCGTCGCCACGCAGAACCCCAAGATCCTCCCGGTACAGGTCGCTATTGCTTCGCAATTCGGCCAGTGGAGTATCCCGTGGGGGCGCGTATTCGCGTCCATCTGCCTGGCGTCAGTCCCGGTTATTGTTATCTTCCTCGCCCTGCAGAACTTCTACTACGAGAATATTGCTCTCACCGGTCTGAAGGGCTAGGGTTTATCCTCTCCATTCGTATGCTGCCGTGCCGGATGTTTCACTGCATCCGGCACGTACTTTTCTCTCTGTCGCGATCACTACTACAATCCTCATCAGGCAATCTTCCATTTGTGCCAGACAGAAAGAGGAACGATTATGCGATTTACCGATAAGATCGTCCTCGTCACCGGCGGAGGACAGGGGCTTGGGCGTGCCGCGGCGTTGCGCTTCGCCAGTGAGGGCGCGGACATCGCTATCGCCGATACGCGGCTTGACGTGGCCCATGCGACCGCCCGCGATATCACCGGGATGGGGCGCCGAGCACTGGTCATCAGCGCCGACGTGAGTGATGAAGGGGAATGCAAGCGCATGGTCGAGAAGACCATGGCGCATTTCAAGCGGCTGGATGTCACATTCACCAATGCAGGCATCATCGGCACGGGCGGAATCGTCGCCAACATGCCCACCGAGAACTGGGATCAGGTGATCGCCGTGAATCTGCGGGGAACATTCCTGACATGCAAATACAGCATCCCGGCACTAATCGCGTCGGAAGGAATGTCGATAGTTACGATGGCCTCCTCAATGGCGGGGTGGGATACCTCATTGACAGGCGCCGCCTACATGGCAAGCAAGGAGGGCGTCTCTGGCCTGACCAGGAGCCTTGCGCTGCAACTCGCGCCTTACGGAATCCGTGTCAACGCAGTATGCCCCGGCGTGATCAAGACACGGCTCAGTTTCCGGCCTGACCAGACCGAAGAAGAGTGGGAAACACACTATGAACGGTTTTCGCAGCGTATCCCCCTGCGGCGAGTGGGTGTACCGGAGGATGTCGCCGCCGCAGTCGCGTTTCTGGCCTCCGATGAAGCGCGACACATCACCGGTTCAATGCTTCTGATCGATGGTGGCCAGACTTTGCAAAGCTGGAGCAATGCACCGGATGATGACGCTTATCCTGTAAACATACGCTGATCGGATCGATTTTTCACCAGGCGCCTGCTTCACCTGCTGATTCTTGCGTTATACTGTGAACTGCTCTGGCACGAACGTGCTGTACCAGCGTGCCCACTCTGAGGAGAAGTCTCTTATGGACCCAATGCACCCCTCCGTAATGATTGATCAGCTGAATGATCTTCCGAATATGATCCGGAACGTCGTACAGGACTTCGACTGGGGGGAGAAGAGCGCCCGGCGAGCGATTACCACACTGGAATACCTCTCCGTGAACCGGGTGATCGTCAGTGGCTGCGGCGACTCATACCATGCGGCGCTCGCATCTGAAATGGCGTTTGAGAGCATCGGCGGCGTCGCGTGCGAACCCTACAACGGCCTGCGCCTGCTGGATTATGCGATTGACCAGATTTCTGCCCCCTTCCCCGGAGACCCCTTCATCGTGGGTGTCTCAGTCAGCGGTACGACAGCGCGAGTCGTCTCGATGATTGAGCGAGCCAAGACGCGGGGCCACTTCACGGTAGCAGTCACCGGCAATGCTGAGAGCGCCCTGGCAACCGCGGCTGACCGCTATGTGTCGAGCGAAATCCCGTTCATCGGGCGCTCCCCAGGTATCCGCACGTATACCGCCAGCCTGATGGCCCTCTACATGATGGCGATCCGTATCGGCGAACTGCAGGACGCTTACCACATGGATGTAGCGAACGCAATGCGGAAGGAGATCGCCGGGCTGGCGGATGTCATCGAAGCGACCATGAAAGCCACCGAAGGCCCTGTGAAGGAAGCAGTCGCTGCCTTCAAGGACTCCCCGGCAATGGTGTGGCTGGGCAGCGGCCCGAGCTATGGCACGGCGCTGTTCTCCGCGGCAAAGCTTGTCGAAGGGGCCGGGTTGTTTGCTATCGGGCAGGACCTGGAGGAATGGGCACACGTTGAGCGGTTTGCGCGCCCGAATGACATGCCAACTGTGATTGTCGGGCCACAGGGCAAAAGCCACTGGCGGGCCGTGGAAGTGGCGAAGGCCGCAAAGGCCGTAGGCCGCCGCGTCGCGGTGGTAGCCAGTAAGAACGACAAAGAACTGGCCGATCTCGCCGATTTCGTCTTCCCGGTCGTGGGTGATGTCCGCGAAGAGTTCTCGCCGCTGGTGTACCACATCGCCAGTGACTATATGGCGTACTACATGGCTGAGGCTCTGGGGCGGATGTGCTTCCAGAGTGACAACCGCGCACTCTGGGGCTAGGCTCCGGCTGCCGCAGGTTATTTCAGACAGCGATCAATCTAAGACGAGCGGAGTAGATCATGTTCAAGTCAGTCAAGTTCCGTACCCCTGAGCGCCAGATTATGGTTAACGTGATGGACGAAGTGCTGCAAATCGTCGCGGAGAGCGGCGTGCAGGAAGGCATGTGCTATGTCTACTGCCCACACACCACCGCCGGCCTGGTCGTCAACTCGTACCTTGATCCGATGACCCGCAAGGATATTTCATTTGAACTGGATCGCATCGCGCCCACCCGTGTGGACTTCTTCCACCAGGTGGATACGCCATCCGACGCAGCAGGGCATGTGAAGTCGTCGCTGGTCGGCATCCATCTCTCATTCATGATCCACGAGGGCAAGCTGATGCTCGGCCATTCGCAGGGCATCCTGTTCGCCGAGTTTGACGGCCCGCGCGATCGACAGGTGCACGTCAAGATTGTCGAAGGCTAGACCCGCAGGAAAAGCGCCTGCGCAGGCCGGGCAGGCGCTTTTCCTTGTCCCGGATTCAGGCTGATCCACAGGGAGATTCACGGGATGGCAGACTACGTCATTTATGGCAAGATCATCATCGACGACGTGCGCCTGATAGATGGCACACTCGTGCGGAGTGTCCTGGGCGGAGGTGGCCCACAGGCAGTCTTTGGTGCACGCCTGTGGTCGGACTCGGTGGGTTTTCTGTCCCGTTCCGGGACTGACATGGGTGAGCATGCGGACGTGCTTCGTTCGCTGGGAGCAGACTTGGCTGGCTGGAAAGTCTACGAAGACATTCCGACGCCACGCACCCTGATGCAATATGACGAAAACCAGTACAGGAAAGACAACTTCATGCTCACCAGCATGGATGATTGGAGCCGTCTTCTGGCACAGGAGATCGCCCTGCCGGAAGCCGATCAGCAGCCCCGCGGGATCCATCTG
>JADZAD010000016.1 GCA_020852775.1 Anaerolineae bacterium | reverse complement strand
CTGACAGTAGCGTCAATTGCCTGGGCAGTCGCCTGGGCCTGCTCAACAGCGAGACGGCCTACACAGGCGGTGAGAGTCAGGGCGGCGAAGATCGGAACCGCCAGGATCAGTTTCTTCAAGGGTGCCTTCTCCTTACGGGATCAGTATATCTGGTGCTACAGGGGCGAAGTGTATCACAAAGCCTGTTTATAAGACACATCCCGCCCCGGCGGGCAGGATGTTGCGCGCGAACTGGCGATCGGGTGATGATATGGGGGAGATGGTCGGGCTTCACCGTCTGCAGAAGGATGCCGCATGCTGACAAGTTCTCCGCATACCTTTACCCTTTCCGAGGCGTCACGCCTGATTCACGAGCGCCAGGTCACCCCACTGGAACTGGTTGAGGCGTGTCTCAGCCGCATTGACACGCTCAACCTGCGCCTTAAGGCGTTCCTGTATGTCAGCCGCGAGACGGCGCTCGAAGAGGCAGACTACGCAACGAAATCGATCGCGCGCGGGGAGCCGCTCTGGGGGCCGCTGCATGGTATTCCGGTGGGGATTAAGGATCTGCTCGACGTGGAGGGGATGCCTGCCACCGCCGGGAGTGATTTCTTCCGCAGCCGGGTTGCCAGCCGCAGCGCCGAAACAGTAACACGGCTTCAGGCGGCGGGTGCGATCATCATCGGTAAAACACATATGCATGAGTTCGCCATCGGGGCGACGAACGTGAACCCCCATTACGGCCCGGCGCGTAACCCGTGGAACCCTGCCCATATGACCGGGGGCAGCAGCGGCGGTTCCGCGGGGGCGGTGATAGCCGGGATGTGTCCGGCGGCGCTGGGGTCGGATACAGGCGGCTCGGTGCGGGTCCCGGCAGCCTTCTGCGGGTTGACAGGCCTGCGCCCCGGCAAGGGCCAGATCAGCACTGATGGCACGATCCCCCTGAGCTGGACGCTTGATACGGTCGGGCCGATGGCTGCCAGCGCGCAGGACATCGCTGTGCTGATGGACACGCTCTGCGACCGGACAAGCAGCCACAATTACAGCCTCGACCAGCCTGTCCGGGGCCTGCGGATCGGCATCCCTCTGGACGACTATTTCTGGATGAACACCGGCACCGAAGTGGCGGGCGCGGTACGCGCTGCGGCTGAAGCACTGGAGGATCAGGGCGTTGAGGTTTGTGATGTCCGGCTTCCGGATATGGACACGGTGCACCGGGCTGCCGGGCTGATCGCCATCTCGGATGGCGCAGCCTATCATGCCGAGCGGCTGCGGGCCGAGCCGGAACGCTTTGGCCCGGACGTGCGGGCGCGGCTGGAAGCTGCCCTGCGCCACAGCGCCGCGGAATACGCGCAGGCACGCCAGCGTGGGCGTGAATGGCGCGCACTGCTGCGCGGGCTGTTTCGTGAGTCAGTGGATTGCCTCCTGCTGCCTACCACGTCTATGACCGCACCGCTTATTGAAGGCAGTGAGGGCGTATCTGCGACGCAGCAGATCCTGTCTTTTACCTACCCGTTCAGCCTGAGCGGGCTTCCGTCACTCTCAATGCCCTGTGGTTTTGATCAGGATGGCCTGCCGATCGGGGCGCAGTTGGCCGCGCCGGGGGTGGATGCCCTGCTCCAGCTTGCCCACGCCTACCAGTCCATCACGGACTGGCACCAGCGCCGCCCGCTGATATAGGGGCTGCCCGCTGAACCGGAGGGCTACTGTATCTGTCGCACGATCGTGCAGCCATATGGAGGAACCGCTTCGTAGGGCGCAGGCTGGCCACTCTTCAGTGCATCGAGGACACGTTCGAGGTAATTCACGCTGGCGGTACGCTGGCGGAAGGTGCGATCATCCATCGCTCCCCGGTACAGCAGCCGCCCATCCGGCCCGGCGATGAACAGGTGCGGCGTAGTCAACGCACCGTACTGATCCGCGACCACGTTGCCCTCGTCGTGCAGGATCGGCACACAACGCAGGCCGATCTCGCTCGCTTTCGCGCGCATCTGTTCCGGGGTCTCATTGGCATTACTGTTGATCAGCACCAGCCGGATACCTTCCCGTGCCCAGAGGGGCGCCTGCTCCACGAGATAGGCGTCATGGTGTGAGCACCACGGGCATTCAACCGACCAGAACTTCAACACGACGATCTTGCCAGCAAAGTCACGAAGGCTGGCCGTACTCCCTGAGAGCACGTCCGGAAGAGCGAAGTCGGGCAGGGCCTCCCCGACGGGCAGGTCAACGAGTTCTTGCATAGCACACTCCTGTAACAATATCTGCGATGAGTATAGCAAAAACGCGATCTGCCTGTCGCATTCTCCGGTGGCCTTATGCCGGGCTTTTTGCTACACTGGCCCGTGTGAAACCAACCCGGCTGCCTCACCGTTTGATTACCCTGCTGCCCATCTTTGTTGGCGTGCTGATGCTGGCGGTCGCCTGCCAGCCACGTGAGGCAGCTCCGGCAGAAGACCCGTTCGTGGTAGCCGATCTGTTCGCCACGCCGGGCAAGGCTCTGGCGACCCTTCAGCTCTCGCCCACACCCCTGCCGACCCAGACCATCGTGGGTTTTTCGGGCTCTCCGGAGCCGACCCTGCCGCTGCCGACAGTCGTGATCCTGCTCCAACCGACGCTACCAATTGGCGAATTCGCACCGACGCCGCGCCCGCCGGGCGCGGGCGGGAGCGTTGGAGGAGGCCCCGGAACGGTGGAGGCCCCGGGCGCCGCGGGCTGTGCCCAGACACCGCCGATGCCCTTCACCCCGGCCTGGCAGAACATCGAGATCGTCCGTGAGACATTGCGCTGCCCGGCTGGCGCAACTCAGGGATTTGACGGCGTCTACCAGCCGTTTGAGCGTGGCATCATGTTCTGGCGGCAGAGCGACCGAAACATCTTCATCATCTCACTCTCTTCGATCCGGCAGGGCCAGGCCACCGATACGTGGTGGCGCATCACGGACACCTGGCAGGAAGGTGAGTCAGAGAGCGACGCCTCACTCGTGCCCCCGGATGGCCTCTCCCAGCCAGTCCGCGGATTTGGCAAGGCGTGGCGCAACAACGGCTTCGTGCGTGAGGCGCTGGGCTGGGCCAACGGCCCGGAGCAGTTCTATACGTCCCAGTGGCTGAGCTTCGAAGGTGGCTGGATGATGGTCGCTCCGGATGGAGCCACGGTCTATGCGCTGGGAGCTGATCCCGGCGTTTCTACCGGTTCCCATTTCGGGAACTTTCCCCGCTGATCTTATGCAGAAACTGGCCGCGATCGTCTCCGGGTTCATGCCGCTGCACCTGTCTCCATCCCAGACAGAGCAGTTTCAGGTCTATCTGAATGAACTGCTGGCGTGGAACGCACAAACCAACCTGACCGGTATCACCGACCCTGACGAGGTGATTGTCCGGCATTTTGCGGATTCGTTGAGCTGCCTACTGGTCATCCAACCCCCGTATGAGGGGCTGCGGATCATCGACGTAGGATCGGGCGCGGGCTTCCCTGGCCTGCCGCTACGAATCGCTTTCCCGGGGATCCGCCTGACGCTGGCCGACTCGGTTGGAAAAAAGACCGCCTTCCTCAAGCACCTCTGCCGGCGGCTGGATATGCCAGATGTGGCAATCGTCACGGAGCGGGCTGAGACGCTGGGCGCAAACCGTCAGCACCGCGAGCAGTATGACTGGGCGCTGGCGCGGGCGGTTGCCGGGATGCCGGTGTTGGCCGAATACCTTCTGCCACTGGTGCGCGTTGGCGGCCACTGCCTGGTCCAGAAGGGTGAGAGCGCCCGGCGTGAACTGGAGGAGGCTGCACGGGCCATCGAGGTGCTTGGCGGGGAACCCGCAGGGATCACCCCGGTACAATTGCCTGGTCTTGACCGCACGCACTATCTGATTGATCTCCGCAAAGCCCGCAGGACACCTCCCGGCTACCCCCGGCGTGTCGGCCTGCCTGCCAGCCGCCCGATCTCGCAGAGTTGATCTCCCGCATAACTGATTCACCGGGTACAGGGTTCATCATAGGGGAAATCTCCCCTGAGAATCCTTACCATTTGGGTGTATAATAGCGGCGTTTTGTTTCGGAAACTGCGGGCTCACCTGTAATGAGCCTGGATACTAATCGCGAGAAGGTCAATGAAACCTGGCAGTGTGTCTCACCCCCTGCGTGTTGCAATTATCGGCTCTGGCCCGTCCGGCTTCTACGCCGCCGAGCATCTTCTCAAGCAGAAGGATCTCACGGTTGAGGTGGACATGTTCGACCGGCTTCCGACCCCCTTCGGGCTGGTGCGTGGCGGCGTCGCGCCTGACCACCAGAAGATCAAGACGGTGACCAAAGTCTATGAGAAGACCGCCGAACATCCGGGCTTTCGCTTTTACGGGCACGTCGAGTTCGGCAGAGACATCACTCGTGAGGACATCGGCAGGCTGTACCACGCCGTGATCTACGCGACTGGCGCGCAGACCGACCGCCAGCTCGGTGTCCCCGGTGAAGACCTGCCCGGCAGCCACCCTGCTACCGAGTTCGTTGCCTGGTATAACGGCCATCCGGATTTCCGGGACTGCTATTTCGACCTTTCGCAGGAAAGCGTCGCTGTGATCGGGGTAGGCAACGTAGCGATGGACGTGGCCCGCATCCTGGCGCGCTCGCTGGATGAATTACACCAGACTGATATCGCGGAGCATGCCCTGCAGGCGCTTGAGAAGAGCCGGGTCAGAACGATCACCATCATCGGGCGGCGCGGCCCGGTACAGGCGGCCTTCACAAATCCGGAGATCAAGGAACTCGGTGAGCTTCAGGACACTGATGTGGTGGCATTTCCTGAAGACCTCGAACTCGACCCGGCCAGTGAAGCGATCATCGGGGCCGGTGAAGACAAAGTGGCTGCGAAGAATCTCGAATACCTCCACGAATTTGCTGCCCGCACACCCGGGGGCCGGAAGCATCGGATCGTATTGCGCTTCCTTTTCTCGCCAGTCGAGATCATTGGCAAGAATCGGGTTGAGGCGATCAGGCTTGTCCGCAATGAGTTGATCCTCGATGAAAGCGGCAGGCTTACCGCGCACCCTACCGATCAGTTTGAGACAATCCCGGTCGGGCTGGTATTCCGGTCGGTTGGCTACCGTGGGGTGGAACTACCCGGTGTGCCCTTCAATCATTCATGGGGCACGATTCCACACCACGCCGGGCGGGTGATGACGCATGTCCCGGAGGGCGAACGTGTCGTCGGTGACTACGTCGTTGGCTGGATCAAGCGCGGTCCCAGCGGCGTAATCGGCACGAACAAGCCGGATTCGATTGAGACAGTGAACGCGCTCCTTGAAGACCTTGAGGCCGGGCAGGTGCTCACCCCCGCCACGCCAGAACGTACCGAGCTGGAAGCCTTGCTGAAAGAACGTGGCGTGCGCTGGGTGACATTCGATGACTGGCGCAGGCTCGATGCGCTTGAGCAGGCCATCGGGGCTGAAATGGGCCGTCCGCGGGTAAAGCTGACAACCGTCGATGAGATGCTGGCAGCACTTGGCGCCCGGCCCGAGGCCGAACCAGTCGGCGACTGATTCGCCCGATACACATAGGCCTGTTGACGGGCCGTCCATGATCGGGCGGCCCGTCTTTCGTTCGCCTAATATCCGTAAGCGCGCAGGCTCTCCCCCATGAGGTAGACGCGCTGCCCGCGGGCAGCTATCTGGTAGAGGACGGAGGGATCATCTCCGATCTCAAGCCGGATCTGCTCCAGCCCGCTCCCTGCTTCCAGCCCGCTCAGATAGACCCTGCCGCCGTCGTAGTCCTTGATCACTGTCCAGACGACTGAAGTGCCCACCGTGATCGGGTCAGCGAGCAGGCCCACCAGTGAG
>JADZAD010000015.1 GCA_020852775.1 Anaerolineae bacterium | reverse complement strand
CGGTTGTACAGGCAACACAAGTTAGCAAGATCGTTCAGAAACTGAGGAGAAACGGCTATGCAGCTAACTAAGTCACAGGCACGCCGCCTCCGCGCATTTCTCCAGTCCCACTGGGACGCGGATATGGCGGCTGCCGTCAAGGGTGTTTCGATCAAGGGGCTGAAGGCGCTGGCAAAAGGCGCTGACACCACCTCTGGCTCGAACGCCGCTCGTAAGCTGGAAGAACTAGTTCTGCCCATCGCGGAACAGGCGGCTCCGGCTATCGGTATTCATCGCGACGATGCAGTCAATGCGCTCGCCGGGCTGATCGTGGACAGCGCCCTCAAGCGCGTAAGCCGTCTGCGCCGTCGCACCCGCAAGGCCGACCCCTATGCCGAAGACTTCATGGAAGAAGACACCATCCCCGGTGAAGAGGACTTCCTTGAGGAAGACGGCGAAGAAGACTTCCTTGAAGAGGACGAACTCGAAGAGGACTTCCTTGAGGAAGACGAGGAAGACTTCCTTGAAGAGGACGAACTCGAAGAGGACTTCCTTGAGGACGATGAGGAAGACCTTGCCGAGATGTACGGTGAGGATTACATCGAAGAGGACGACCTGCTGGATGACGCGCTGCTGATGGATGAGGAAGACTTCCTTGAGGAAGGCGACCTGTTCCCCGGCGACGAGTACATGGAAGAGGACGACCTGATCGGTGATGAGGACTTCATGGAAGGCTACGAGGAACTGGGCGACCCGCGTGGGGCGCTGCTCTCGGCCCGCCGCAAGTCCGCCCGCCGCTCCGCTCGCCGCAAGGCTGCCGCCCTGCTTGCAAACGGTCGTAAGGCCGCTGCCCGCCGCAAGGCTCAGAGGCTGGCAACCCGTAAGGCTGCCAACACCCAGAGCATTGTTCGGAAAGAGGTGAAACGACTGATGGGCAATCTTCCCGCACGGCGCGGCATGTCGGCAACGAAGTCCGGTGTGCCCAGCGTCAACATCAACTACAACCGCGAAGCAGAGCCGGAATCGCTCAGCCACTTCATCAAGGCTGTGAAGACCCGCAATACCCCCCTGCTCGCGAAGTACGACCGCCGCACCAAGAGCAGCTACAAGGCGCTGGGGATCAACCCCGATACCTCTGGCGGCTATCTGGTTCCGCCGCAGTACGCCGATGAGATCATCGAACTCCTGCGGGCGCAGTCGCTTTTTATGAGCAAGCCGGACAGCGCCGGGAGCGTCGAATCGCTCGTCACCATGATGCCCATGAACCGCGACACCCTGATCGTGCCGCGCCAGACGGGCAGCAGCACCGCGTACTGGGTCGGCGAAAACGCGCAGATCACCGATTCGCAGCCCACACTGGGCCAGATTCAGTTGACCGCCAAGAAGCTCGCCGCGCTGGTCAAGGTCTCCAACGAACTGCTGGACGACGCCACACCGGACGTGGACGCCTTCATTCGCGACGATCTGGTGCGGACGCTCGCCGACAAGTTCGACTCTACCGTGCTATACGGTACTGGCGGCGCTGGAGAGCCAATCGGCATCTACTACATGCCCGACGTAACCAAGACCGCGCTCAACGCCGCTCCCGGCATTGACGATCTGGTGTCTGCTGTCACCCGCGTGGAAGAGCAGAACGTCCGCATGGATGAGACCAGCCAGTGGATTCTCCACCCGCGTGACAAGAACGCCTTCCGTCTGTTGCAGGATACGGCGGGCCAGTTCGTCTTCGCAGGTGTCGGCCTGAACGCCGCTGTCGGCGTCGTGCCCGATACCCTGCTCGGCTACCGCTGGGCAACCAGCACCGCCGTTGCGAAGGCAGGCAGCCCGGCAGAGACCGATGTCTTCTTCGGTCACTGGCGTGATCTGGTTGTCGGAATGCGTAAGACCATCGAAATCGTGGCGTCCGATGTCGCGGGCACGAGCTTCGAGTATGACCAGACGTGGATTCGCGCCATCATCCGCGCTGACTTCGCCGTCCGTCATCCGGAAAGCATCGAAGTCCTGACCGACGTTCGTGAGGTCACCGTCGCCTAGTGTGACACTGATTGAGCAGGGCCGCTCCGGCGGCCCGCTCATTACTTCTGCTTAGTTGTAAGAGGAGCAAAGGCTATGCGTACTTTTCTTGAGGCAAACGCCATTCGCCCTGTGGTTCCCCCGGTGTCCATCGGCTCGGTGACGTGGGGTAGCTACATCGGTCTGGCGAAAGGCAACTTCCGTCGGGTGACCTTCATCCCGGCAGTCGATGCGGACATCTCCAACGCGGTTGTGGTGGAGGTCTACGAAGCGAAGGATGATGCCGGTACGGACGCGCAGGAACTCACCACGGCGGTGACCAGCGGCAAGACCTTCGCTGCCGCGACGGCAGCTGGTATGGTCGGCGGCATCGAAGTGCGTGACGAAGACCTGTCCAGCGGTTACACCCATGTGACCGTGTACATGACCCCGGCAGGCACCGAGGTAATCTCCTGCGTGGCGGTGCTCAGCGAGCCGCGCAACCTCCCGGTCAGCAACGCGACCACTGACTTCGTGGCGTTCGCCGAGATCAGCTAGTTTTCCCCAGCGGAAAAGCAAGAGGCCGGGTTTCCCCGGCCTCTTTTTATTCCCGTTCGGCGCGTATCAGCCCCTTGCCGCGATACTTGCGGGCAAGGTAGGCCATCTTCTGCGGCCCGCGCCCGTCGTCGCCGCTGCCCTGATACAGGTGCGATAGCCCGACATCCCCGGTGCAGACAATCCGCTTGCCCTGCTCGCGCAGCCACAGGCACTGGTCGCTGTCCTCTATCCAGTAGGGGTAGTACGACCAGTCAAAGCTGAACCCATCAAGGTCAGCCTTGCGAAACGCCTGCGCATACCCGGAGATAACATCCACCTCCCCGGTGTACCCCGGCTCGATGCTGTCAAACCACTTCCAGCCCGGCAGCACCCAGTGCCCGCCGGGGCCGCACAGGCCGACCGTGGGGTCAGCCAGCGGGGCCATCAGGCGCTCCAGCCAGTCGTCTTGCAGGGCAACCACATCGGAGTCCAGAAACACCAGCGTCTCTCCCCGTGCCTGCTCCACCAGTAGCTCGCGTCCGCCCACGACCCCCAGATTGAAGGCCGAGAGCAGCACCCGCAAGCGCCCCTGTAAGGGCTTTTCGCGCAGCGCGGTCGTGGTCAGCCATTCTGCCGTGCCGTCGCTGGAGGCATTGTCCAGAATGATCGCCTCCACGTCCTCTCGCTGGTACAGCACCCGCAGCAGCGAGCGCAGCGAGCGAATTACCATTCCCTTGCGGTTGCAGGTCAGGATCAGCAGCGAGATCATATCAGCGCATCCTTCGCAGCAGGTCGGCCAAGTTTTCTGCCGTGTGTCCCCAGTCCAGTTCTTCGCCAACCGCGTTGCCCCATGTGCGATCTGCGGGCAGGTCATCGGCCATCTCCCGCACGGCCTGCACCAGATCGTCGATCTCGTAATCCCACCAGTACGGGTCACAGTCCGGATGGATATGATGCAGCCCCGCCGGGGCCAGACGGCAGGCGGCCAGCCGCATCGCCTGACGGGGCATCCCGCCCCGCAGCGCCCGCTCGCGGGTTTCCAGCACCGCCGGGAGGGCCGCCGAGACCACGGGCAGGCCGCAGCACAGGGCTTCCATCACAGGCAGGCTGGGCGCGACCGCCAGCGCCGGATGCAGCAGGAGGTCAGCCGTGCGGTAGAGCAGCGACAGGCTGTCGTAATCGTGCGTAATGAGATGGATACGCGGATGCGCCATGCCATCGGTCGGATAGTAGCTCCCGACCTTTGCCAGCAGGGTATAGTTCTCTCCCAGCGCCTCCATGATGGCGGGCAGCCGCTGGTAGCCGTGGCGCGGGTCAGTTCCTCCCACGTACAGCAGGATAGTCTCATCGTCGCGCCGATCCCGTCCCAGTAGCTCGCCCACATCAAAGTAGGCCCCTCTGGGATGGTAGTCCACCGTGTCTACTCCCAGTGGCAGGGCCAGTACGGGCACCTCTGGCAGGGCGGCGCTGAACGCCTCCTGTGCCTGTTCGCACATCGCCAGCACCAGATCGTACTGGCGAAAGACTTCCAGAAAGGAGCGCGGCACGCCGTATTCCCCGGCAAACTCCCACGTCGAGAGGATCAGGTTGTGCTCGTGCCGCCGCTGGAGCGGTTGCGGTGGATAGGTGCAGGATAGCAGGAATGGCGTCAGGCTGGTGATGTCCGGGCCGTCGTGGTGCAGCCAGCGAATCACTGTCCAGCCCTCCCGATTGAGGTGACGGCTCAGTTCCCGGTTGATCTGGTGGTAGGCGGCGTGTCCATCGAAACGCCCGACCCATGTGACCTGTGTCATTCTTTGCGTCCTCCCACCCACCAGTGCTCCGTGCCCTTGCCCTGTGTGCGCGTCAGGCGCAGCTTGCCTTTAGTCAGCACGGACAGCAGGGCCATCTCTTCGACCGGGGTACGGATGGAGGTTTCGTAGCGCGGCAGTTCCAGTGCCGCCAGATCGTCCCAGCCCAGCACGTTGTTAGCGGCCCGGCGCACCGCCCATGCCCGCTGCTGCTGCTGGTACTCGTTCCAGTCATCAAAGAAGATCACCAGAAACGCGCCGCCGGGGCGCAGCACCCGCCCGAACTCACGGATGTAGGCCAGTTGCAGGGCTGGGTCGGGGATGTGTTGCAGGGCGATGATGCTGGTCGCAAAGTCCACGCTGCCGTCAGCCAGCATACTCAGATCGTTGTCGCACTTGACGCAGTGCCCCTTGTCGGCAAGCTGAGCATATTGCAGCATGTCATTAGCCCGCCGCGCCAGCACGTCGCTGATGTCTACCCCGGTGACGTACTTAAACCGCTTCGCCAGCGCCACGGTCATGCGCCCCGCCCCGCAGCCGACCTCTACCGCCGTCATCTCTGGCGGGGTCAGCTTCTCCCGGCGCAGGAACGGCTCAATCTCGTTCAGATAGGTCTGTTCCCCGGTGTAGAGGAAGTCGTCAATCTCCCACGTATAGCGCGGGCGGCTGTTGACTGTCCAGAAATATGGGTCATCCAGCGCCCGCTCGTTCCAATCCTTTGTCATGCGCTCACGCCAGTCAATACTGTCTGTCACCTGAGTCCTCCCTCAATGATGGTCTGGATACGCTGTAAGCCCGGCTTCCAGTAGTGTTCTCTGACATACTGGTGGTCAAAACGCAGGGCGAAGGTGCGGGCGGTCTCGGCGGTCTTGGGGTCTTCCGTGATCTGGCGCACCACCGGGATGGCCTGCGCGATGGCCTCTGCCGTCGGGCGGAACCACTCTCCCCCGTAGTTATTGACGTAGTAGAAATCGCCCGACCGCCCCGGATCGTCGGTCTTGAGCAGCACTCCGGCGGCGACGTGATCGCGCATCGCGGTGTACTGCGTTGCCAGCACCGGAATGCCGCACGACTGCGCTTCGATGATCGGTACGCAGAAGCCCTCTCCTCCCGACGGGATCAGCAGGGCGTCAGCCGCCCAGTAAAGCTGCGCCATCCGGGCTTCTGACAGTCCCCGGAAGTAGGCAAACTGGTCGGTAAAGGCGAGGCTACCAGAGGGCAGCCCAATCGTGCGAATGAGTTCGGTTACGTTAATTCCGCCACGATCCGCGTCAATTAGCGTATGAAGCCATAGGACTGAGTCCGGATGCTGGTCGTGGTAGAGCTTCCAGCCACGCAATAATGGTTCGATGTTTTTGCGGCTCGGATGG
>JADZAD010000014.1 GCA_020852775.1 Anaerolineae bacterium | reverse complement strand
GACCGCGGCGCGTTCCGCAGGTCTTCATCCAGCCGTGTCTTGAGCTGGTTCACATCGACGTTCAGGATCTCAAGAATCTGCGATATCACACCTTCTGGCTGCTCCAGCAGAGCCAGCATGATGTGTTCGGTATCAATCTGGGTATGCCCGTAGCGCTGGAGGATCTCCAGGGCGCGTGTAGCGGCATCCTGTGCGCGCTCGGTAAAACGCTCAAAACGGTTCATGGCATCAGTCCCCTGGCAACCTGTTCAGACAAACATTACCATTCCATACACTCTCAGCGAGCATCACCACTTGCTGTTGCCTGTCTTCAACACCATCACTATCTTCTCAGTAAGTATATAGCAGGGCAACACCTCGGCGCACCCGCACAGGAAACTCCGTAACCTGATTGTGCCTCAGTGAAGGCGGGGGGTCTATCAGTGTTATGTTAGAAAGAACCACCCGCGCAGATGCAGGTATCCCCTCTGGAGCCCGTTAGCGCCCTGAGTGCACTTGTGCTACAGTCTGCCATATCCTGATCGGGCAGGAATCAGCGGAACAGGCAGGTATGAGCGCTCAGGTCTTCGGGCCCTATCAGATCGTGGATACCATCGGTGTTGGCGGCATGGCGACGGTCTACCGGGCCTACCAGACGACCATGGATCGCTATGTCGCGCTCAAAATCCTCCCGCGTCAGCTCTCCGAAGACCCAACCTTCCTGAAGCGCTTCCAGCGCGAGGCGCGTACCGTCGCCCGGCTGGAACATAAGTCGATGGTGCCCGTCTACGATTACGGCGAGATCGACGGGCAGCCCTACATCGTCATGCGCCTGATCGACGGCGGCACGCTGCGCAAGCGCATCTATTATGACGACCTCGACCTGCCGGTTATCACCAGGGTCACCGAGCAGATCGCCGAGGCGCTTGACTACGCGCACCAGCACGGCGTGGTGCACCGCGACCTCAAGCCAAGCAACATCCTGCTTGACCACAATAACAACGCCTATCTGACCGATTTCGGCATCTCGAAGATGCTGGACTCGACCTCGCAGATCACCTCTGGCAGCGGCGTGGTCGGCACCCCCACCTACATGTCTCCGGAGCAGTGCCAGGGCAAGGAAGTCACCCCGGCCAGCGACATCTACGCGCTGGGCGTCATCCTGTACGAGATGCTGGCGGGTTACCCGCCCTACCAGGCGGAAGCACCGTTGAGCGTGATGTACATGCATGTCAAGGACCCGGTGCCTTCCATCATCACCGAGCGGCCCGACCTGCCCCCGGAGGTGGAAGGGGTGATTCAGTGCGCCATGGCGAAGGCCCCGGCGGCCCGTTACCCCAGCGCGGCAGCGCTCGCCGCGGGCTTCCAGCAGGCTATCGGCTGGACCGGCGGCACGTCGCGGCGCACCACACCGGCCCCCATCGCCGCCCCACGCCCCGCCCCACCGGGCCCCAGCGTGGATGATGACGAGCTTTCCGGGGAGATCGTCGCCTATGGGGATGACGATGAAGAAGCGTTCACCGACAGCGCAGACGTTGAGCCGCAGGACGAGCCGACGCTTTCCGGCAGCCCCGCTGTGCCGCGCCGCGCCCCCGGCCGGGCGATCCAGACCACGCTTACCGGGATGGTAGGGCTGACGGTGCTGCTTGGCATCGGCGTGATCGGCGTGCTGGCCGTGACCATGATGCGCGGCGGCGGTGGACGCACCGCGGGTGTGCCCACCCTGCCACCCCCACCGACGCATACGCCGATCATGATCGTGGTCGAACCGAGCGCAACCCCCAGCCCGACGATCATCCCGCCCAGCCCGACCAGCGCCGTGATCGAACCGACCGTGCCTGCGACGCTCACGCCGCTGCCGCCGACCGTTGTGGTGATCCCTCCGACCGCCACCGCGACGCGCATCCTGCCAACCGCGACGATCACGCCGACACGCATCCCGCCCAGCGCCACCCCGACACGCCCCACCAGCACGCCGACCGCCACCCTGACGCTGACGCCCACCGTCACCGTGACGCAGCCTCCGGCTTCCACCGGCGGGCGGATCGCCTTCACGCGGGGGGTGCAGAGTGCGGCGGAGATCGCGCTGATGGACGACAACGGCCAGAACGTCACTGTCCTGACCAGCAACGGCTATTATGACGGTGAGCCCGACTGGTCCCCGGACGGCACGCGGCTGGCCTACGAATCGGACGTCAACGGCAACACCGACCTGTTCATCATGAACGCACAGGGCAGCGGCATCGTGCAGATCACCAGCGCAGCGGAGCCCGACCGCCACCCCGACTGGCAGCCCAACGGCCAGACGATCCTCTTTGAATCCGGCAGCGGAGACGGCGCCGAGCTGTATGTCGTCAACCCGGACGGCACGAACCTGACCCGGCTGACCAACAACAGCACCGGCGATCGCACACCGCGCTTCTCCCCCGACGGCACACGTATCGCTTTCATGACCAACCAGCGCGGCAAGTGGGAGATCGCGGTGATGGACTACCCCTCCGGGGGCAACCTGCGCATCTACGACTGCCCCGGTGCGGACTGCCGCTTCCCGGCCTGGGCGCCGGACGGCACGCAGATCGTCTATAACACGCTGGTGGGGGCTCAGGCAGACAAAATCTACACGCTGAACGTCAGCACCGGGCAATCCAGCCTGCTGGTGGATGGCTTCATGAGCGGGCGCGCGGACTGGGCCGGGAACGGCGTGTTCGTGTACTTCAACCGCGAAGTGAGCGGCATCACCCAGGTTTACCGCATCGACCTCAGCACCCGCCTGATCGAGATGCTCACCCAGGGCACGATCGACAACTACGGCCCCGACTGGCGGTAGGGCAGGTTCCGCCTGAGCACACCACTCAGGGAAG
>JADZAD010000013.1 GCA_020852775.1 Anaerolineae bacterium | reverse complement strand
GCCGGTGTGGGTGTACGAAGCCCCACGCGGCTTCTATCACGATTTCCACGCAAGCTACCGCTCCATTGAGCCACTCTCACGGCTCGCACAGGCCCATCCGTCAGGCTTCACGCTCGGTGAGGCAGCCCGGGCAGGCGTCGACCGCGAGGCAGTCGAGGGCTGGTACAAGGACGGCTACGTTGTCCCGGTCGGCTGAGTCTTGCCCTTATCGGGCCGGATGAAGTGCCGGGCACTGGCAAGCAGCGCCGCCAGCAGAACCAGCAGCGGCGCAAGAAACAGCAGCGTAGGATGCCAGCCGAGAAATGGCAGGCCACTGAAGAACTCCTTTTCATATTCAGGCAGTTGTGCAACCGCAAGCAGATCGGCGAACGCCAGGCGCTGGAGCGTGAGCGCCGTGGAGAGCCCAAGCACCGCGCAGAGCGCCAGCGCCGCCCGCCAGGCTGCCTGGTTCAGGCGGGCAAGCCCCACAACCAGGCCAAGCGCCGTCAGCACAAGCGCCCCCAGTGCCAGCAGGCCGTCCTCCCCGGTAAGCAGCCGTCCGAACCACGGGAACGGCCCACGCAGCAGCATCGGCAGGTGTAACCCTGCCGCCAGCATCAGCAGCAGCCCGCAGAGAATACGCACCCCGGCAGGCATAAGCTCCAGCCAGTGCGGGCACGGATCAGCCTCTTCCAGCACCTGAGCGACCGCCTGCCCCCGGTAGAAACGCCGCAGGACGAGCGGGGCCACCGGGTATGCCAGCGGCAGCAGCGCCATCAGGGCGATCTGAACCGCGGCAGGCGGTTCCTTCGACTCAAAAAGCATGAGCAGAGCCAGCAGCGTAAGTGGCAGGCCCACGACCAGCCACAGCCCGATCAGCCCGTCCATCAACGGGCGAACCCAGCGCGACAGATGCAGATGCCCCCATGCCAGCAGCAGCCCGATCCCTGCGATCGCGTAGTAGCCCGCTACCTGCAGCGTGATGTATGCGAACATGAATGAGCCAACGTTGAAGCCGGGATAAGCGTGTTCTCCCCCGGGGACGAAGGCATAGTAGGCCGAGACTTCGAGGGGCGCGACCAGCGCAGCGAACCCGCCGACAAGCAGCTACGCGACCCCGACACCACGCAGCAATACCTTCGGATTCATCACACCCTCCTCGCAAACTGCCTTCATTCTAGCACTGCCTGTGCCTGTATGGAGGCCAGCGGGAGGTTACAATACAGATATACCTGACAGAAATCCGAAGACGCTCGCCTGTGATACCCCTGCCCCGGAGCGGCCATGCCCGTCACTCTCACTGCTACCGACCTGAGTAACCTGCTCGCCTGTGATCGTAAGGTCTACCTGGAATACAACGGCCCCGAGACTGAACGAGTCCTCGCCTCTGACTTTGACGCGTGGCTGATACAGCAGGGGCGCGAATTTGAGCTGCGTGTGCTCACCGGGATGGACTACGTCCGCCCGGACTACCCCGCTGGTAGGCTCGAAGCCGGGTTCTCTGCCACCCATGCGCTGATGCGGCATGGCGCTCCGGCAATCTATCAGGGGGTGCTGCTGGCCGAACAGCTGGCGGGCATCCCTGATCTGCTCATCCGCGTCGAAGGGCCATCAGCACTCGGAATACATCACTACCGCCCGGTAGACATCAAGTTCGGCTCCGAAGCAAAGGAACGCTACCGCCTGCAGGTGATGGCCTACGTCTGGCTGCTTGAGCGGCTGCAGGGGGTGCGCCCGGAAGGCCGCCTGATCCTGCGTCCTCCGCGCGCGGATGCCACAACAGGCAGCCGGTATCATGAGGAGCCAGTACCCTTCGAGGAAGCGTTCTTCAATGATGCGCTGAACCGCGCGCGCAGGCTGGCCGGTGGCGAGGAGCCGCGCCCGTTTCTTGCTTCGGTCTGCCAGTCATGTGCCTGGAAGCGGTTGTGTGACGAGGAAGCGACCGCCACGCAGGATGCCTCGCTGGTCACTGGCCTGAAACGCACTGTCTGGACGGAACTGCATGGGCAGGGGCTCGGCACCCTGCCTGCTCTGGCCGGTGCGAACGCCGCCCACCTGCAGCAGATTCGCGGGGTCGGGGACCGGACGGCCCGCAGCATCATCCGCCAGGCGCAGGCGCTTGTCGAACAGAAAGCGATCCTGATCGGCGACCACGGCCTGCCCGCACCGGGCCGGGCCGCAGCCTACTTTGACGTGGAAAGCATCCCGACCGAAGGGCTGATCTACCTGTTCGGCCTGCTGGTGCAGGAGGGGGGGCGACAGCGCTACTTTGCCGAAATCTGCGAGCGCCCGGAAGAAGAAGGCGCCGTCTGGGAGCATTTTCTGCGGCGCGCCAGCCGTGTAGACGGGCCAGTCTTCCATTACAGCAGCTACGAACGGACGGCGATCGGCCAAATGACCACACGCTATGGTAGCGATCCACGTGCTGAGGCCCTGCTCAACCGCATGATCGACCTTGAGAAAGCGCTCAAGGCCTGCGCTGTGCTGCCCCTGCGCAGCTACTCGCTCAAGGACGTCGCCCCGTGGATGGGGTTTACCTGGCGGACGGGTATCAGTGGCGGTGGTGACTCGATTGTTGAGTATTCCCGCTATCAGCAGGACGGCAATCCGGAGCGGATGGAGGCGATCACACGCTATAACGAGGACGACTGTCAGGCCACCGCTGCCGTACATCGCTGGCTGCTGGCACAGGATGGCGGTGGGCCGTAAGCCATGCTGTACAATCTACGCTTGCGACTATAATACGTGGCCTATCTCTGCTGAACAGCGAAATGAGGCAACAATGAGGGGTTTTCTGAGCATCGGGCTGGTCGTGGCGGTCGGTGTCGGCATCACCATCGGGATGAACAACGCAATCAACGGATCGATTGGCAAAGCCCTCAGCGCACCCGTCGCCAGCGTGATTATCAATGGCGTGGCCGGCCTGAGCGCGGTTGTGATCGCCCTCGTGCTGCATTCCCGCGGCATGATCGACTGGAGCGCGGTCAAGCCGATGACCCCGCTGATCCTGCTTGCCGCGCTGACAGGCTTCATGATCCTCGGCGGGATCACGTTCGCGCTCCCCAGAGTCGGAGCGGTTGCGGCGACAGTCGCGTTTATTCTCGGCCAGACGGTCGTCGCGGTGATTGTCGATACGATGGGTATCGGCAGCTACGACCCGGTGCCACTCGATGTGCGACGTATCCTTGGGCTGGTGCTGCTGGCCGTGGCAACCTACCTGGTGCTGCCACACCAGCCCGTAGCGCAGTGACCCTCAAGACTCATCAGCCAGCAGCCCCAGCACCTGCTGCTCGGATGGCGGCGCTGAACCGCGCCATACTTCCGCCCCGGAAGCGTCCAGCAGCAGGTAGCCGGGTGTGAAGAACACCCCGTATGCGTCACTCCACTGACGCCCCTGCCTGCTCTGCATGTTGATGAGCAGTACGTTCACTCCGTCACCAGCAAGCCCGGCCTGCAACCCACGCACGGTGGGCTTCTGCGCCTGGCAGGCCATTCAATAATCCGAGTACAGCATCACCAGTACGGCATCACCGCTTGCCCGCACCACCTCCGGGCCGCTGACATCAGCATCCGCAGGAGTGTAGCGCCGGCTGAACAGCACGAGCAGCGCGCCTGCGGCGATCATCCCGATCAAGGCGATCCGGTTGGCCCGCGGCAGATGTTGCAACCGCCAGACCACGAATCCTGCCCCTGCGACCGCTGATGCAGCCACGATCAGGAAGGAATACTGGTTGATAATCTGCATATCCGAAGCCTCATCTGTGCCGGGGACCCATTTGAAGATAACGAGTACAGCGGAATGCGACAATGGGGTGGTAAAAAGAAAGGGCGTTTCCGGGAAACCAGAACGCCCTCAGGTGCAAACATGTTATCCCCGTGATGATTTACGCCATGTTCACGACCGCCGCCATGGCCTGCGCGGATTCCTCAGCACGGTGGCAGGCAGCCCAGTGGCCGGGACGAATCTCACGGAAGGCAGGCTCGACATGCCGGCACTCCTCGACGGCGATCGGGCAGCGCGGGTGGAAGCGGCATCCGGCGGGTGGATTGATCGGGCTGGGCACGTCACCCTTCAGAATCACCCGTGCCCGCCTGATGGTCGGGTCTGGCACCGGGATGGCGCTCATCAGCGCCTGTGTGTACGGGTGGGTCGGGGCGGCGTAGAGGGCGATGCGATCCGCCAGTTCGACCATCTTGCCGAGGTACATTACCGCGACACGGTCGCTGATATGTTCGACCACGCTCAGGTTATGCGCGATGAACATGTAGGTCAGGCCGAATTCACGCTGAAGCCCGCGCAACAGGTTCAGCACCTGTGACTGGATCGACACGTCCAGCGCCGAGACCGGCTCATCACAGACGATCAGCTTCGGGCGCAGTACCAGCGCGCGGGCGATGCCGATACGCTGCCGCTGGCCACCGGAGAATTCATGCGGGAAGCGGTTGGCAAGGTCAGGGTGCATGCCGACCTTCTGCAGTACTTCGCGCACCATTGCGCGGCGGTCACCGGAGGACGTCCCCACCTCGTGCAGCGCCAGCCCCTCCGCGATGCTCTCGCCTATCGGCAGGCGCGGGTCAAGCGAGGAATACGGGTTCTGGAAGACGAGCTGCATATCCTTCCGGATGCCCTTCAATTCCGGTGCGGGCAGGTGTGTCAGGTCGCGCCCCTCAAAGATCACCTTGCCGCTGGTGGGCCGGATCAACTGGAGCACGGCGCGGCCCAGTGTCGTCTTGCCACAGCCGCTCTCCCCGACAAGGCCGATCGTTTCACCCTGCCTGACGGTGAAGCTCACGTCGTCTACCGCGCGTACCTGCCCCTTCACCGTCTGGAACAGCCCGCCCTTAACCGGGAAATACTTGACCAGCCGTTCCACACTCAGCAGGTCGGATGTTCTCTCTGCGGTTGTGGCGGGAGATGTCATGGTCTGCTCTGCCATAGTACGTATCCTCAGGTTGACCCTGTAGTAGGGGGTGCTGGTCAGCTATCCGGGCAGTGTCTGTTCAGCCGGTTCGTAGCCCATTCTGATCTCACCGTCAGGGCGATGATCCGGGTGATACAGCCAGCAGCGCACACGGCGGTGTTCCGCCACAGGCAGCAGGTCAGGCTCTTCCTGCGTACAGCGTTCGAGATTGTTGACCACCCGCGCCAGGCAGCGCGGCGCGAAGCGGCAGCCGGCAGGCAGGTTGGCGAGGTGCGGCGGCTGGCCGGGGATCACCGCCAGTTCATCACGGATGTCACCCAGCACTGGAATGGAGTTAAGCAGCCCCACGGTATAAGGATGCAGCGGCCTGGCGAAGATGTCTCCGACCGGGCCATCTTCCTGAATACGCCCGGCATACATCACTGCAACCCGGTCGGCCATCTCAGCAACGACCCCCATATCGTGCGTGATCAGCAGGATCGAGACACCAGTCTTCTGCTTGAGTTCGCGCATCAGGTCAAGAATCTGTGCCTGAATAGTCACGTCAAGCGCGGTGGTCGGCTCGTCAGCGATCAGCATGTCAGGGGTGCAGGCCAGCGCCATTGCGATCATCACGCGCTGCGCCATGCCGCCTGACATTTCGTGCGGGTACTGTGTGGCACGGCGCTCTGCCTCCGGGATGCCCACCCGGCGCAGCAGTTCTACCGCCTCGCGCGCGGCTTCGTCCCGGTTCATGCCGCGATGGATCTTCAACGCCTCGGCGATCTGGTCACCCACGCGAAAGACCGGGTTCAGGCTGCTCTGCGGCTGCTGGAAGATCATGGCAATCCGGTTGCCGCGCAGCTTCTTCATCTCGCTGGCGGGCACCTTCACCAGATCAGTGCCATCGAACAGCACCTCGCCCGCCACGATACGACCGGGGCGCTCAATCAGCCCCATGACAGAAAGCGACGTGACGCTTTTTCCACTGCCTGACTCACCGACCACGCAAAGTGTTTCGCCCTGCGCCAGGCTGAGGTCAACACCATCAACAGCCCTGACCACTCCGTCCTCTGTATAGAAATAGGTGCTCAGGCCTTTTATTTCGAGAAGATTCGCCATGGTGAAGTGCTCCGGATGTGCCGTGCCGCCGAGGGATATCCGGACAAGCGTCGCCGGGACGAACGTTGTCGGGCTGGCCCCGGGGTAGCAGTCCACGTGCCCGCAGAATGTGCGGCAAGTATAGAGTTTTTCAACAGCCGCCGCAATGAATCACGCGGGTTTCACCCCGGAATGTGCCTGCAAGCCTGCGGGCTACGCAGAGCGCCGCGCTTGCCACCACCCCGATCCAGCCTGTACAGCCCCGGTTCGGGGAGAAATAATCTTTACAGATTTACGGAAGCAGGTACAATAGAAGAACTGGTCGATACAGATCGGCGTACCCTCTTAGCCTGTCACCCTCTCTCAGTAAGTTGCGTAAACTGATATTGCGCGGGTTCAGGAACTCACCTGCGGTTCAGTGCACACACTTACAGAAGAGGATTGGCGAGCGGAATATACCACCGATCTGCGTCACATACTCTCTAAGAGGAGAAGGAGTAACCGTATGTCCCCATTCAAGAAGCTCTTCCTGCTGGGCATCGTCGTGCTCGCGGTAGCCGTGATGGCTGCCTGCGCGCCCGCGGCCCCGGCCACCGAAGAAGCCGCCCCTGAAGAGGCTCCGGCTGAAGAAGCGGCTCCTGCCGAAGAAGCAGCTCCCGCCGAAGAAGCCCCTGCCTTTGAAGGCTCGAGCGTCAGCGCGGACTGTGAAGCCTCCGGTAGCCTTGTCGGCGCGATAACTGCTGTTGACGAACTGACCGTTCAGTTCGACCTGTGCCGCCCTGACCCGGCGTTTCTGTCGAAGGTCGCCTTCAGCCCGTTCGGCATCCAGCCCTCCGAGTACCTGGAGAGCACCGGCGGAAGCGGCGAACTGCTTGACAAGCCCATCGGTACCGGCCCGTACATGATCGACGCCTGGAACCGTGGTGAGAATGTCACCTATACCCGCTATGACGGTTACTGGGGCGAGCCCGGCAAGGTTCAGACCGTCGTGCTCCGCTGGAACAGCGAGGCCGCTGCCCGCCTGAATGAACTGCTGGCTGGCACCGTGGACGGTATCGACAACCCCGGCACCGATGACTTCGAGGCGATCGAGGCCAACCCCGATCTTCAGCTGGTCAACCGCCCGGCGCTCAACGTCTTCTACATCGGTATGACCAACACCTTCGAGCCCTTCAATGACGTGCGGGTCCGCCAGGCAATCGCGATGGGGATCGACCGTCAGCGAATCGTAGACATCTTCTATGCGCCAGGCTCCGAAGTGGCTTCCCACTTCACCCCCTGCGCCATCCCGAACGCCTGCGATGGTGAGGACTGGTACGAGTTCGATGTTGAAGCCGCCCGGGCGCTGCTGGCTGAAGCTGGCTACCCGGACGGGTTCGCCACCAAGCTGTACTACCGTGACGTCGTCCGTGGCTATCTGCCCGAGCCGGGCCGCGTCGCTGAGGAAGTCCAGGCGCAGCTTAAGGAAAACCTGAACATCGATGTCACCATCGAAGTCCAGGAATCCGGCACCTTCATCGACAATTCGCAGAATGCCCGCCTCGACGGCCTCTACTTCCTGGGCTGGGGTGCGGACTACCCGCATATCACCAACTTCCTTGATTACCACTTCGGTGAAGCCAACATCCAGTTCGGCGACCCGCATCCGGAGATCTACGACCTTCTCGTCCAGGGTGCCCAGATTTCCGACCCCGAGGAAGCCGCTCCGGTCTATACCGAGGCCAATAACCAGATCAAGGAACTGGTCCCGATGATCCCGATCGCTCACGGTGCTTCGGCGGTTGCCTACCGTGCTGACGTCGTGGACCCGGTGGCCAGCCCGCTGACCAACGAACTCCTCGGCACTATGACCCCCGGCGACCGTGACACCTTCGTCTTCATGCAGAACGCCGAACCCATCAGCCTCTTCTGCTCTGACGAGACTGACGGTGAGTCGCTGCGTGGCTGCGAGCAGGTGATCGAGTCCCTGTATGCTTATGAGCGTGGTGGCACGGCAGTTGAGCCGGCACTGGCGACTGAGTGTGCTCCGAATGAAGACCTGACGGTCTGGACCTGCAGCCTACGTGAAGGCGTCACCTTCCACGACGGCTCGGCCTTCGATGCGAATGACGTAGTCGCTTCCTGGGGCCTCGGCCTGGATGCGTCCAGCCCGCTGCACGTCGGTAACACTGGTGCGTTCGAGTACTGGGCGAACCTGTGGGGCCTGTGGAACGTCCCGGCTGAGTAAATCTGTCGCCTGAATGCCGGGTGGGCCGTGCGAACGCGGCCCACCCGGATGCAAGAAGCAGAATGCCGTACAGGACGTCAGGGTTGTCTTGTACGGCATTCATCGTTTTGCCTCACGTATTGTCTCTGTGTTACAGTCTGGCCCTGCGAAGGGAATAGCCTATGCTGAACTACTCCATCCGACGTATCCTTGCCGCGATCCCGGTACTGCTGGGCATCCTGCTCCTCACCTTTGCACTGGCCCGTGCGATCCCCGGCGACCCCTGCAGGGCGATTCTTGGCGAGAAAGCAACCAGGGAAACCTGTGACCGGTTCATCCATGAGCGCGGGCTGGACAGGCCAGTGCTGGTCCAGTTCGGCATCTATCTTACCGATGTTGCGCAGGGTGACTTCGGCAACTCGATTCGTTTCAACCGTTCTGCGGTACAGATTCTCGTCGAACGCCTTCCGGTGACGATCGAACTCAGCCTGAGCGCTTTTATCCTCTCCGTGCTGGTGGGTGTACCGCTGGGTATATTCTCGGCAATCAAGCGGAATACTTTCATTGACGTCGCAACGATGGCCGGGGCCAACCTAGGCGTATCCATTCCAGTCTTCTGGCTGGGCCTGATGCTGGCCTTCTTCTTTGCGGTCGTCCTGAAGGACACACCCCTCGCCCTGCCTCCGTCCGGGCGGCTGGCGGCAGGTATTTCATCCACCCCGTTCTATGAGTTCTACGGCTGGACGGTGCAGGAAGGCACGGTCAGGTTCAACCTGGTGGAGTTCTTCGCGAACTTCTACCTGTTGAACTCGCTTATCACCGGGGACTGGGAAGTCCTGGTTGATGCTATCAAGCACCTGATCCTCCCCGCAGTTGCGTTGAGCACTATCCCACTTTCAATCATTGCCCGTATGACGCGCTCCAGCCTCCTTGAAGTCCTCGGTCTCGATTACATCCGCACCGCGCGCGCCAAGGGTCTTGGCGAAGGCCCGGTCGTGATGAAGCATGCATTCCGCAATGCGCTGCTGCCGGTGGTCACGATCATGGGCCTGCAGCTTGGCAGCCTGCTGGCCGGGGCGGTGCTGACGGAGACGATCTTCGGGCTGCGCGGCGTTGGTCTGACTCTGTTCGAGTCAATCACCTCGCGTGACTACCCGATCATCCAGGCATTCACGGTAGTTATCGCCGCGATCTACCTCATCATTAACCTGCTCGTCGATATTTCGTATGCTTTTCTCGACCCCCGTATCCGGCTTGACTAGCGCCCGGAGAACCTTGAACTATGGCAGATGCAACGCTCTCTCTGAATGAACCGCTGGCCGCGGATACGCCCTCAAACAGCCTTGCCCGCCAGACGCTGCGCCGTATTTTCCGGCAGCGCAATGCCATCGTCGGCGCGGTAATGCTGGCCGCGCTGGTCATTATGGCTACATTTGCTCCGCTGATCGCCCCTTACGACCCGCTCAAGGTGCTAATCGGCGTGGAAGAGGTCGAAAAGCGGGCCTCACCGTGCATTCACCTGCTCGGCTGTCCGGCGGATCAGCCGCAGCACCTGATGGGGACGGACGGCAACGTGCGTGATATGTTCAGCCGGGTGGTATACGGATCGCGCTACTCACTGATCATCGGTTTCGTGACGATCGGTTTTGCGATTATCGTCGGTACGGTGATTGGCGGGGTGGCGGGGTACCTCGGCGGCTGGGTTGACCTGATCCTGATGCGCCTGATGGACATCCTTCTGGCCTTCCCGGCGCTGCTGCTGGCGATTGCAATCGTGGCGGTGCTGGGGCCCGGGCTGATTAACGCGATGCTGGCGATCGGCATCGTCAGTATCCCGGCCTATGCGCGTATCGTGCGTGCCAGCGTACTGTCCGCCCGCGAGGAGGACTACGTCGAAGCCTCCCGCGCACTCGGCGCCGGGCCGCTGCACATCCTCTTCCGCCGCATCATGCCCAACGTGCTCACCCCCCTGATTGTGCAGGGGACGCTCGGTATCGCCACCGCCATCATTGAGACCGCCGCGCTGTCGTTCCTCGGCTTCGGGGCACAGCCGCCTACCCCTGAATGGGGCTCGATGCTCGGCACCGAGCGCAACCAGCTTTTCAGCGCGCCGCATCTTGTCATCTTCCCCGGCATCGCCATCACGATTACGGTGCTAGCCTTTAACCTGCTCGGTGACGGCCTGCGCGATGCGCTCGATCCGCGCCTCGCCCGGGGCGACGTCAGCGCGTAAGCGCCGCAGTACCCACTTCGGCCGATGGTTGAGCAGAAACCTGTGACAACCCTGTGGCTGACAGAGATCACAAGAGCACGCGGGCCTCGGCAACCCGCGTGCTCTTTGCTTTCTGTCCAGTGGCAACCGCCGGGGCTTACTCTTCCACTCCCTGTCCATCCGCAGGTTTGAAGCCCAACGCCACGGAGTTGATACAGT
>JADZAD010000012.1 GCA_020852775.1 Anaerolineae bacterium | reverse complement strand
CCGGGGCATTGGCACGGATATTCACTATCCGCTGCCGCTCCAGCAGCAACCGGTATTCGCCGGGTGTCGTGTCGGGCAGGGGGGCACGCCACAGGCGGAGAAGGCAGCCCGTGAGATCATCTCGCTGCCGATGTATCCGTCGTTGACCCGCGAACAGATTGAGGCGACAGCAGGCGCGATCCGTGAATGGCACGCCACATTGCCCTGACACGCTGTTCGGCTGTCTCTCGTTTATATCCCTGCGTCTGCCATACTATCTCCTGCACCCTCTCTTACAGGTAGCCTCTGCTTCTGCAATTCGGATATACTCGGTAGTGTAAGGGTGCCCCTGCCTGACGCCTTTCTGAGGGCAGGCGGCCTTTAGTGACTGACCTATGTATATCAAAAGACATCCTCTCGGACGTGGCAATCTGACCTTTGGCAAGCGCCGCCGCCGCTTCCCGATCATCTTCGTCGTCCTGTACGTGATGATCCTGGGCATGGCTGGAATTGTCATCTGGCGCTTCAATGATGTGCAGCCGATGGTGCTCTCCGCGCTTGGGCCACCGCCGACGCCCACGACCAGCCCGTTGACTCTGGCGCAGATGGGTGAAGACGAGTACCTGGCAGGTAATATGCTGAAGGCCACTGACTACTACCAGATGGCGGTGGACATCGAGCCGGAGAACGTCGAATACCGCACCCGTCTGGCTCACATGATTGTGATGCAGCTTGACGACTCGACCCTCCCGGACGCGCTCGCGATTGCCGACGGGACGATCCAGATCGCCCCGGAAGATGCACGCGGCTATGCCTCCAGGGCACGCATCCTCAACTGGGAGGGCCAGTACGCTGACGCGGCACAGGCCGCACTTCAGGCGGTTGAGCTTGACCCCGATAACGCGCTGTCACATGCCTACCTGGCTGAGTCCTATACCGATCTCGGACGGCTGCGGCAGGCACTGGAGCAGGCCGAGATGGCCGTGCAGATGGACCCCTACGAGGTCGAGGCGCGCCGCAGTTATGCTTACGTACTGGAGTGGTACGGGCGTTATAACGACGCGGTGCAGCAGTACCAACAGGCATTGCGCCTGCACCCGAACCGGATGGACCTGCTCTATGGGTTGGCGCGGAACTACCGCGGCATGGGGCAGACCGACATGGCGGTGCGGACGTTCCAGCTGATTATCACCCGGGTGCCTTCCGATCCGCTGCCTTACGTCGAGATCGGCAAAACGTACTTCGAGATACGCGACGATGCTGCCGCACAGGAATATCTCGCCCGGGCGGTGGAACTGGTCTGTGCGGAGTGCCCGTTGACGGTCGGCGTCTCTGAAATGACTGATATGCAATACCAGTCGAACCGGGTGCTGCCGGAGACGGTGTACATGCCTGCATGGCGGCGGCTGGCGATGGTCTACTTCACCCGTCGCAATTATGAAGACGCAATTGACCTCTTCGAGGAAGCAATCAGCTGGGCAGAGGTGAATGACGAAGAGGTACCGATCGAGGCGTATTATGTCACGGCCTCCGCGTATTACTACCTCGACCAGTGCACGCGGGCCGTTCCACGTGCTGTCGATGCGCTTAAGGTCTACGAGGAGCGTGAAGTCGAGGATGCGAATGCGCTTAAGAATATCCTGAGTGTCTTTGTGCTGTGCAGCGACTACACCCAGAACCCGTATCTTTACACCGGTGCCGGCTATACAAACGGCTTCCCGGACGGATATGAGCGCCCGGACGTACTCATCGAGCGTGCCGGTGATACCAGTACCGCAGAAGAGACCACTACCACGAAATAGGGAGCAGGCCTGTGGGGCTTCCCATTGGCGGCGGGCGCAAGCGCCGCCGCAGTTACGCAAACTACCGGCCGCCGCGCCGGGATACCCGCCCGCGCAGCGACCCATTCCGCGTGGCGATCTACCTTGCTGCGATCGCGGCAGCAGTCTGGGCATATCTTAATATCGACACTATCAAGGGGGCTGCACAGAGCCAGCTCAGCCAGTTAGGCCAGTTTGGCGCACTGGAGGAGGCGGCTCCGGTACTGGGCCCGACGCTTACCCCTACGCCGGATGCTGCCCAGATGCTGGCGGATGCACAGGCAGCACAGGCTGCGGGCAGTTATTCAGAAGCGATTGACCTGTACCGGGCGGTGCAGGAACTCGATCCGAATAACGTTGAGCCGTCGTTTCAGGCGGCACGGCTGCTGATCTATCTGGCCGCGCTGGAGTCAGGTGAGCGCCGTGATAGCCTGCTGGAAGACGCACGTAAGGCTGCAGACCGCGCCATCCTGGCCGACCCGGAGCGTCCGGAAGGTTACGCAATCGCCGGGAAGGTGATGAACTGGCAGGGAAATACGGAAGAGTCCCTCAACCAGGTTCGCCTGGCGATCCAGATCGATGGTGAGTATGCTGTGGCACACTCCTATCTGGCTGAAACCCAGATCGACCTTGATCGCTGGGATGAGGCGCTGGAGTCGATCCAGCTTGCGCTTTCCCTCGATCCTTCCAGTGCTGACATCCGGCGTGACTA
The DNA here is from genome assembly GCA_020852775.1 of Anaerolineae bacterium. Classification (GTDB taxonomy): domain Bacteria; phylum Chloroflexota; class Anaerolineae; order Aggregatilineales; family UBA3940; genus JADZAD01. The sequence goes on along the minus strand of JADZAD010000012.1, from coordinate 1,510 downwards.
CGGCTATGTGCTTGAGTCGCTGGGGGATTACGCCAGCGCGGCTGTCCAGTATGAAACGGCGTTGAATCTCGACCCCAACAACCCCTATATTCACTCCGCGCTGGGGCGGGTGTATCGGGTGCTGGGTCGCTATGATGAGGCGCTCGACCAGTTCTTCTTTGTGGCCGGGCAGTTGCCGGAAAATGCCCTGATGCAGTACGAACTGGGACGCACTTATGATACCTTCGTGGGTGATCCAACCTCTGCGCTGGAACACTACAATGCCGCGACAGACCTCGACGCAGAGCTGACCCCCGCGTGGATGCGTACCGGGGTGCTGTATTACCGCCAGCCCAGCTATGCCCAGGCTATTCCGGCCTTTGAGCGTGTGGTGGCACAGGGCGGCGCAGATGTCGATACCTATATCCTGCTGGGCCTGTCGTATGCCTTTGAGGGCCAGTGCTCGCAGGCTATCGCCAACCTGACGCTTGCGCTGAACCAGTCTGCGGCAGGTGAAGAGACGCTTGAGGCGATTGCACCTGGCTACGAAGCCTGCCAGCAGCCCACGCCGATCTACACCCCGTCTGCGATTGAAACCCCGGCCGCGGATCAGTAGCTGCAGGCATCCTCTTTACAGGATCTGCATAAGACCCGCATAAGAACCTGACGGCCTGTATTGACCTGTGCCGTACCGCCGTCTAGAATCACAGGCGGGTTTGATATTGAATGACAGGGATGTAGCCGCCCGAAAAGGCGCGGTAGTACTGGATTTGGCGACATAGCAGGTAGAGGATCGGGCTGGGTGCCCATACTTGATGGATTACAAGGACTACTACAAGATACTGGGTATTCCCAGGACGGCTACCCCCCGCGAGATCAAACAGGCTTTCCGGGCGCTGGCACGCCAGTACCATCCGGATGTCAACGCCGATCCGCAGGCCGAGGCCCGCTTTAAGGAGGTCAACGAGGCTTACGAAGTCCTCAGTGACCCGGAGAAGCGCCGCAAATACGATCAGATGGGCAGCAGCTATTCTCAATGGCAGGGTACTGGCGGGCAGCCCGGTGGCTTCGACTGGTCGCCATTCATGGGTGGGCAGCCCGGCGGCGTGCGCGTCGAATACGGTGACGCTTCGCAGGTGTTCTCGGAGTTCTTCAACACCTTCTTCGGCGGAGCGCCCGCGCGCGGCGCAAGCACCGGTGGCAGCTTCAGTTCGCTCGATGACCTGCTCCGGAGCGGAGGACCCAGTGTGCGGGCCGGGGCGCGTGACCTCGAAACGACGGTGGATATTACCCTCGATGAGGCGTATCACGGCACAACCCGCATGGTAACCATCGGTTCCAGACGCCTGCAGGTCAAGATTCCTGCGGGGGCGCGCACCGGGACAGTCGTGCGTCTCTCTGGCAAGGGGGCGGCCAGTGGTGGGCAGTCGGGCGACCTTTACCTGAACGTTGTCGTGCAGAGTGACCCGCGCTTTGAGCGGGAAGGTGACGATCTCCATCAGGAGATCGTCCTCGATCTGTATGTCGCCGT
>JADZAD010000011.1 GCA_020852775.1 Anaerolineae bacterium | reverse complement strand
GCTACACTGGCTTTGTCTTCCCGGTAGATAAGATCTTCCCGGCGTGGGCGCTGCCCGCGGATCATGACTTCGTGCAGGCGGGCGTGAAGGCCGGCGACCTGCTGTGGGGCACCCCCATCCCAACCGGCAAGTGGGATTTCTCCACCAACGGTATCTACTGGATGGGCAAGGCAGGTATCCCAAGCATCGGCTTCGGCCCCGGCGACGAAATCCACGCGCAGACCGTGCTCGACCAGGTCAGGCTCGAAGACGTGGTACGCTCAACCGAATGGTACGCGCTGCTGCCGGGCCTGCTGAAGAAGTAAGCTCGCGAATGGGTCTGTTCAGGCAGACTTGGTACAATTAAACGACAATTTACGGCAAACACTAACGGAGTAAAGAAACATGCAGACGTATCTGCGCGGACGTGACTTCATCACCGAGCAGGAATGGACCATGGACGAGCTTGAGACCGTGCTCGACGTGGCCTTCGAGCTCAAGCGCCAGCGGTCGATGGGCATCCCCCACCCCGTCCTGCGCGACAAGGTGCTGGCGATGCTGTTCTTCTTCACCAGCACCCGCACCCGTGTCAGCTTTGAGGCCGGCATGGCCCAGCTGGGTGGCCACGCCCAGTTCATCGACAGTGAAACCACCCAGATCAGCCATGGTGATACCGCCAAGGAGATCGGCGAAATCGTCGGGCGCTACTGTGATGGCATCGCCATCCGCCAGTGCGACTGGGATTTCGGTAACAAGTACATCCGTGAGGTCGCAGAGGCCAGCCGCGTCCCGGTATTGAACATGCAGTGCGACGTCTACCACCCGTTCCAGATCCTCGCCGACTGGATGACCATCGTCGAGAAGTTCGGGCGCGACCTGCGCGGCAAGACGATCAATGTGAGCTGGGCCTACGCTTCCAGCTATCAGAAGCCGATCTCCGTGCCGCAGAGCCTGATCCTGCTGATGACCCGCCTGGGTATGAACGTCCGCCTGACCCATCCGCCGGAGTACAAGCTGATGCCGGACATCCTCGGGCAGGCGGAGGAAAATGCCCGCCGCAGCCGTGGTTCGTTCGAAATCCTGCACGACTTCGACGAGGGCTTCAAGGGAGCGGACATCGTCTACCCCAAGAGCTGGGGCGCGCTGCTGACCACCACTGACAACGCCGAATCCGCCGCTATCGGCAGGAAGTACACCGACTGGATTACGGATTCCCACCGCATGTCGCTGGCGCAGGAGCACGCGGTCTACATGCACTGCCTGCCCGCCGACCGCAACATCGAGGTGACCGACGAGGTTATCGAGGGCCCGCAGAGCATCGTCTATGACGAGGCCGAAAACCGCCTGCACATGCAGAAGGCCGTGATGGCCCTGACCATGAACTAATCGCGGCGCCGTCGCCGCTTTGCGCCGCCAGCCTCCGGGAGCCCGATACGTTCCGGGGGCTGGCGGTTCTTGTCCCTGCGGGGGATTCCCCGCCCGGAGCATAGCGCCAGGATACTCAGTGATGACACGAAAGATCGCCGTTGTTGCTGTCGGGGGTAACGCCCTGATCAAAGACCCGAAGTTCCCGGATATGCCGCACCAGTGGGATGCGGCCCGCGAGACCGCCACGCACCTCGCGTCGATGGTTGAGCAGGGGTGGGACATCATCGTAACGCACGGGAACGGCCCACAGGTAGGCTACATCCTGCGCCGGGCGGAGATCGCCGCCCACTACGAGGGCATGCACAGCGTCCCGCTCGATGTGATCGTTTCCGACACGCAGGGCTCGATCGGCTACATGCTCAAGCAGGCGCTGGAGAACGAGTATCACAAGCGAGGGATCGACAAGAGCGCCGTGGCCATCGTGACACAGGTCGTTGTTGATGAGGGCGACCCCGCCATGCAGCACCCGACCAAGCCGATCGGCGGCTTCCTCACCGAGGAGCAGGCGGAGCAGTTTCGCCGCGAGGGTTGGACGGTGGTCGAGGATGCCGGGCGCGGCCTGCGCCGGGTGGTGGCCTCTCCGAAACCGAAGCAGATCATCGAACTGGACGTTATCAGGACGCTGGTCGGGCGGGGGGTCACAGTCGTCGCGGTGGGCGGCGGCGGTATCCCCGTCGTCGTCAACCCACGCGGAGAACTCCGCGGCGCATATGCCGTGATCGACAAGGATCGTGCCAGCGCCCTGCTGGCCGCTGCACTGAACGCCGACCTGCTGCTGATCTCCACCGGCGTCGAGAAGGTCGCGATCAACTTCAACAAACCGGACGTGCGCTGGCTTGACCGCATGACGCTTGACGAAGCGCACCAGTACATGGCCGAGGGACATTTTGCCAGCGGGAGTATGCTGCCCAAGATCGAAGCGGCGGTTGATTTCCTCGAAGCAGGTGGTAGGGAAGTCCTGATCACCAGCCCGGAGAACATCGCCAGGGGGTTGGCGGGTGAGACCGGTACGCGAATGTCTGCCAGTTAGCCGCCGAACACACAGGGGCATGATTCAATGACGCACGTCACGGGCCTGAAATGCACGATTTGCGGCGCTGTCTACGCACAGGGCGACGTGGAATATGTCTGCCCGCAGGATGGCGGCAACCTCGATGTGCAGTACGACTACGACCTGATCCGGCACGACATCACCCGGAACGGGCTCTCAGATGAACCGGGCATGTGGCGCTATCGCCCGTTGATGCCCGTCGAACATGAGACCATCGCCCCGCCGATCCTGGTCGGTAATACGCCGCTCTATTACGCGGAACGGCTTGCCGCCAACCTGCAGATGGATCGGGTGTGGATCAAGGATGACGGGCGCAACCCGACCGCCTCGCTCAAGGACCGAGCCAGCGCGATAGTCGTGGCGCTCGGTAAAGCAGAAGGTCGCCCGATCATCACCACCGCCAGCACCGGCAACGCCGCCGCCGCCACAGCCGGGGTCGCGGCCAGCGTCGGGATGCCCGCGGTGATTTTCGTCCCGGCGACGGCCCCCGTCGCCAAAGTGACCCAACTGCTGGTCTACGGTGCACACGTCCTGCTGGTGCAGGGCACGTATGACGACGCCTTCGATCTGTGCCTGAAGGCCAGTGACGCCTACGGCTGGTACTGCCGCAACACGGGCTACAACCCGTATACCCAGGAAGGCAAGAAGACCGTTTCCTACGAGATCTGCGAGCAGCTCGCGGGGGCACCGGGGCAGTTCCGCGCCCCGGACAGCATCGTGGTCAGCGTCGGGGACGGCAATATCATCAGCGGGGTGCACAAGGGCCTGCGCGACCTGCTGGCGCTGGGCCTGATCGAGCGTATGCCGCGCCTGATCGGAGTGCAGGCGGAAGGCTCCGCCGCGCTCTACAACGCCTGGCGTGACGGTATTGACCCGGCGCACATCCAGCCAGTGGACGCGAAGACCATCGCCGACAGCATCTCCGCCGGGCTCCCGCGAGACCCGGTCAAGGCGATAAACGCAGTCGTCGAGACGCGCGGGGCGTATATCACCGTCTCTGACGAGGAGATCATCGCCGCGATACCCCGGCTGGCGCGGGCATCCGGGGTCTTCGCCGAACCAGCCGCGGCAGCAGCCTATGCCGGGCTGATCAAGGCACGGGCGAACGGCGTGC
>JADZAD010000010.1 GCA_020852775.1 Anaerolineae bacterium | reverse complement strand
GTGCCTGGGCGGTTGACCCGATCGATGGGACAAAGGGATTCATCCGGGGCGACCAGTTCGCTATCGCTATCGGCCTGATCGTCGATGGTGAGGCCGTGGTGAGCGCGTTGGCCTGTCCGCTGCTTTCGTTGGACGTGGACAACCCCGCCGGATCAGTGGGAATTGTTGCCACTGCCGCGCGCGGGCAGGGCGCGACCATCGAGCCACTTGATGGCGGCAATCCACGCCCACTTTACGTCTCGATGGAGGACTATCCGCCGCGGGTGCGCGTCGTCGAGAGTGTCGAGAGCGGGCACACCGATCACTCGTTTACCGCCGCGGTGCTGGGCCGGGCCGGGGTAGGCGGCGCACCCTTACGGATGGACAGCCAGGCCAAGTATGCCGCCGTCGCGGATGGCCGCGCGGAGATATACATCCGCACGGTGACAAACGAGGCCCGCCATGAAAAGATATGGGATCACGCCGGCGGTGTGCTGCTCGTGGAAGAGGCCGGTGGGCGTGTTACTGACCTCGATGGTAAGCCTGTGGACTTCTCATGCGGGGCGGAACTGGCCGCGAATCGCGGTATTCTGGCGACGAATGGCCTGATCCATGAGACGCTGCTGGGGGCGCTGCGCGGGTAGCGTCCTGTGCTTCAGTACACCAGTGGGATTAGCAGGGCTGCACCGAGCGCAGTGAGGACAACCAGGGGAAAGCCCAGCAGCGCATAGTCACGGAAGCGGTAGCCACCTGGCCCCAGCACGAGCAGGTTAGCGGGGTGCGCGACAGGCGTCAGAAAGGCGGCTGACGCGCCGATACCGACCGCCATCGCGGTCATGTGCGGATCGATGCCCTGCTGGATGGCGATGCTCACCGCGATGGGGCCGATCAGCAGTGCAGCGGACTGCCCGCTCGTAAGCTGAGTCAGCAGCATGGTCAGCAGAAAGAATGCAAGCACGATCCCGCGTTCACCGCCGCCTGTGAGCAGCGGCAGCAGCGCCTGCACCAGCATGTCCTTTGCCCCGGTAGCTTCGAGCGCCGTTGTCAGGGAGAGCATCCCTCCGATCAGGAAGATCACCTGCCACTGTACGCTCTGGCGTGCCTGCTCGATGCTCTGGCAGCCGGTCAGGATCACGGCGATCCCGGCCAGCAGTGCCGCCAGCGCGACAGGTACGACATCCAGTACGATCACCATCAGAAACGCGATCAGAATGACCAGCGCCACCAGCGCCCGATCCGTATTCTCCGGGGTCTCCGGGAGCTGCGTCAGCATCAGAAAGTTGCTGTCCTGGCTCAGGGTGCGAAGGGCGGCGGGGCTGCCCTGCACCAGCAGCCCGTCACCCAGTTCGAGGATGTGCTCGCCCAGAAATGATCGGATCGGGCGGCCCTCATGCCAGATGCCCAGGACATTGACGCGGTATTTCTCTCGGAAACCGATCTCTGCCAGGCTCTGCCCGGCCAGTTCGGCTCGTGGCGTCAGCGTGATCTCGGCCAGTTCTCCGGAGCCTCCCGCCAGCAGGCTGTAGGTTGAGCCCGGCGCCTCGTTCAGGAGAAGCCCGAACTGCTCCGCTGCCCGTGCGACTTCCTCAGGGCGTCCCTGCAGCAGCAGGCGATCCCCGGTACGCAGTACGAATTGCAGCGAGGGGGGGGTGAAGACCCGCCTGCGCCGGCGCACTGCCGGGATGGTCACGCCGAACTGCTCACCGAATCCGCATTCGCTGAGTAGCCTGCCTTCCAGCGGTGAGCCCTCTGCAAGGGCAGCTTCAAAGAGGCGGGTACTGAGCTGGTACGTATCGGGCAGGGCAAAGCGTTCAGCCTGCGCGGCGTGCAGCGGATCGCTGCTGGCGCGTTCGGGCAGGATACGCCGGGTCATCGTGGTCAGGTACAGGATACCAGCCAGAGTGATTGGCCCACCCACCGGCAGGAACTCCAGGAACCTGAAAGGACGCTGCCCGGCCTGCGTCAGCATATCGAGCAGAACCAGGTTGCTCGTCGTGAGAATCGTCGCCATACCGCCCAGCAGCGCCCCGTATGAGACGGGCATGAGCAGGCGCGACGGGCTGATGCCGCGCCGGTACGACACCTGCCGCCCAACCGGTGCGACCAGTGCCACCGCGGCAACGGTGTTCATGAAGAAGGAAGTGATCGCCGCCCCCAGTGCCAGCAGGCCCACCAGCAGGTGTTCATCGGTGTACCGGGTGAAGCGCAGCAGAAACTGGCTGCCCAGCGCCGCCACCCCGGTGTTCTGCAGTGCCGAGGTCAGTACGAAAATCCCCATCAGCGTGAGGATGACCGGGCTGCCAAACCCTGCGAAGAGCTGTGGAAGCTCCAGCACCCCCGTCAGACCCAGGCTGACCATCACGATCAGCGCGACGATATCCGGCGGCACCAGTTCGGTCACGAAGAGCACCACCGCCCCGGCGGCGATGATCAGCACCAGGACGGCGTCACCGCTCATTCAGAGCCTTCTCTACCGCTGCGAAGGCGTCTACCCGTCCGTAGCCATAAGCGTTGTTCGGGATGGTATCGCCGCCACCGCAGACCACTGGCCCGGTAACCGGTTCCGCTGTCTCGCGGATGATCGCCTCGGTACGCTCAATATTCCCGATCAGGGCCGGGTCGGCGCTCCAGAGCAGCGCGACGACACCCACGACATGCGGCCCGGCCATCGAGGTGCCGGGGAAGGCAGCATAATGGTTATCGGGCAGGCTGGAGACGATGTCATAGCCCGGCGCGATGATATCCGGCTTGATGATCGCCCCTGCGCCGTCATCTGCAGGCCCGCGGCTGCTGAACCCGGTGACCACTCC
>JADZAD010000009.1 GCA_020852775.1 Anaerolineae bacterium | reverse complement strand
CCCCGGCAGCTGTCAGGGGATCAATCGTCCTGTTGAATAGCGATGGGGCGGTAACCGGACGCCCTGGCTGCTGCTCCCGGCTCATCCGAGATTACTCAATGCGATCAGGCGGACTGGCGGCCTCTGCGCTGGCCAGCGACGACCAGGCCCGCGCCAACTGCGATCAGCGCCACAAGTCCACCGATCAGCACACCGGTCGAGACCGGGCCGCCGGAGGCAGGCAGAACTTCACCGGTAGCGCTGACAGTACGCTGCAGGCCGAATTCGAGGTTGGTGACCGCATCCCCCGCCTGCCCGATGAAGGCATTCTGAGTCTCGGAGGTCGTAACCTTGAAGCCGGTCGGCGCGAGTACTGTCACCTGCCATGTGGCCGGGTTCAGGCGCACTCCGAAGGAACCGTTTTCTGCGGTAGAGACGGTGGTGTTCCAGCCCGAAGACGCAAGCTTGACTTCGATGTCGCGCAGGCCGTTTTCACCTTCTTCGCGCAGGCCGTTGCCGTTGAGGTCTTCAAAAACGACACCGCCGATCGTACCCTCACTCTGGCCGAACACAGGCGCGACACTGACCGCCAGGGCCAGCACCACGACGCTGAACATCGCAATAAGTGATTTCCGCTTCATTGCAACCTTCCTCTGTACATCTGCCGGGGGATCGCTTCCGGGCACAGGCCGGTAGGCCCCCGGTCAATCTGGCGTCATTTTACCCGCCTCTGACGGGGGGGGCAAAGACGGAACTGCTACGCACCCCTGCCGATGACCTGCGCGATCTGTCGGATCTGCTCCATCATGGACTTGAATCGCTTCGGTGTCAGGCTCTGCCGCCCATCAGAGAGGGCCTCATCGGGCCGTGGATGCACCTCCACGATCAGGCCGTCCGCCCCGGCCGCGATCGCGCTGCGGGCGACCGCCTCGACGTATTCCCACTTACCGACGGCATGGCTGGGGTCGGCGATGACCGGCAGGTGGGAGATGTCCTTGAGCACCGGGATGGCGTTCAGGTCGAATGTATTGCGCGTGTACTTCTCGAAGGTGCGGATGCCACGCTCACACAGGACGATGTTCCAGTTCCCCTGGGCGAGGATGTACTCTGCTGACATCAGCAGTTCCTCGATGGTGGACATCATCCCACGCTTGAGCAGGATCGGGTGGTGGCTCACGCCGACTGCGTTCAGCAGCGTATAGTTCTGCATGTTGCGCGCCCCGATCTGCAGCATGTCGGCATACTGCGCCACCATCGGCACGAGGGCCGGGTCCATCACCTCGGTGACGATCGCCAGCCCGGTCTGCTCACGCGCTTCGGCCAGCCATTCAAGGCCGAGTTCACCGTGCCCCTGAAAACTGTACGGCGAGGAGCGTGGCTTGAAGGCTCCGCCGCGCAGGGCCGTCGCTCCCGCTTCCCTGACAGCGTGGGCGGTCTCGATGATCTGCTCCCGGCTCTCCACCGAGCATGGGCCGGCGATCACTGCGATCTTCTGCCTGCTGCCAAAGGACACCCCCTTCAGGTGAACTGTGCTGTCCTCCGGGTGGAAGTTCCGCCCGGCCAGTTTGAAGGGTGAAGTGACGCGAACGGCCTGGTCAACGCCGTCCATGGTGCTGTAGTTATCCTCACGCAGCGGTGTCGGGCTTTCGCCGATGATCCCGATCAGCGTGCGCTCGACACCGGTCGAGAGGTGGACATCATAGCCATCGGACTTGATGCGCCCGATGACGGCCTCGATCTGCTCCCTGGTAGCGTCCGCTCGCATGACGACAAGCATGGCAGGTTCCTTCTTCCCTATCCGGGACGATGCAAGCCCGGCAGCCACAATGGCCAGCCGGGCATGAAATCAAGGTTAGCTAAGCATCCAGCGCCTGCCGGATCGATTGCGAGAGGCCGCGCACGGCTTCGACACCGCTCTCACCGGCACGCACCAGCGCGCTGCCAACGATAAAGCCATCGACCAGGCCATTCATGCGCCGGGCCTGTTCAGGCGTGCCGATGCCAAAGCCGAGCACCAGCGGCGTATTTGTCTCTGCCCGGATACGGTCGATCAGCGCCTGCAGATCGGGTGGCAAATCACTGCGCGCCCCGGTGATGCCTGTAACTGACACTACGTAAATGAAACCACTTGCCTGCTGCGCCACCATGCGAATACGCTCGGTGGTGCTGGTCGGTGCGAGAAAGCAGATCATCGCCAGCCCGGCCCGCGCACAGGCTGCTGTCAATTCGGCGGATTCCTCCGGCGGAAGGTCGGGGATGATCAGGCCGTCCGCCCCGGCGGCTTTCGCTTCCTGTACAAAGCGCTCGGTTCCGTAGGCCAGAACCGGGTTGGTATACCCCATCATCAGCATCGGCTGGGTCAGCCCGCGCGCGCGCAGTTCGCGTACCGCGTCAAGGCACTTCTGCACGGTGACACCGTTCTGCAGCGCGACCTGTGTCGCGGCCTGGATGGTCGGGCCATCCGCCAGTGGATCACTGAAAGGCATACCGATTTCAAAGCCATCGACCCCCGCCTCGGCCATCGCGGAGATCGCCGCGAGTGAGGCATCGTAGTCTGGAAAGCCGATGGGGAAGTACGGCAGGAAGGCGGCACGGCCCGCCTGCTCTGCCTGCGCAAACATGGCAGAAAGGTGGGCGAGGCCGGATGGCGGTTCGGGCTGAGGGCCACTCATGACAGCATCCCCCTATTCGGCCTGCGCCATCAGCTCAAGCGTCGGACGATACACGCGGTGTACCATGTCGATCACACGGAACAGTTCGGCATACTCATATCCGGCCAGGCCCCCGGCGATACGCAAGCGCTCGCGCAGGCCGGTGGGCGTCTGCTCACTGACCTGTGACGTGTGGCACATAATCGCCTCGATCTTGCGATCGATGGTGTCGCTGATATCCACGGCAAAGTTCGGGCGGTCGGTTGCGGTCATGAATACGTCATCCGGGCGCATCGGCTCGTAGCCTTCGCTGAGCAGGTCTTCAAAGGCGAGGTGCAGTTCGACCGCCGGAAAAACCGCTTCGATCGCAGCCCGGCCCGCGGCCCGATGGTCCGGATGGTTGATGTACGAACTGCTGGTGAAGTAAGTGGTCGGGTCGTGGCAGACCACCCGATCGGGGCGGAACTCACGCATCAGCTTCACCAGCTCACGCCGCAGTTCCAGCGTAGATTCCAACTGGCCGTCTTTGTGGCCGAGGAAACGTACCTCGGAGACGCCGAGCACCTTCGCGGCGGCCAGTTGCTCTTCGCGGCGCAGTGCAGCGAGCCGGCTGGCAGTCATCGCGCGATCCGCGCTGCCGATCGAGCCGTCGGTCAGGATGGCGTAGAAGACCTCCGCCCCGGCGGCGATCCAGCGCGCGATACTCCCACCTGCACCGAACTCGGGGTCATCAGGATGGGCAACCATGACAAGCACCCGCTTCGGGGTGCGGTAAGCGATTGACTCAGGCATGGCTAGATTTCATCTCCCAGTGCGTGGATCACGGTGTCGAGGTCTTTGTCGCCTCGTCCGGAGAGATTAACGAGGATGATCGCGTCCCGCGGGAGGGTTGGGGCGCGTTTGATCGCCTCAGCCATCGCGTGCGAGCTTTCCAGCGCGGGGATTATACCCTCGTACTGGCTGAGTGTCTGGAAGGCGGCAAGCGCTTCCTCATCAGTCGCCAGTGTATAGTAAGCACGTTCGTTCTGGCGCAGGAAGGCGTGTTCTGGCCCCACCGAGGCGTAGTCCAGCCCGGCGGAGATGCTGTGTGTGTTGAGTATCTGGCCGTCATCGTCCTGCAGGACATACGAGCGGGTGCCCTGCAGCACTCCCGGTCGTCCGCGGGCCGGGTCGGCGAAGCGCGCGGCATGCGCTCCGCTGGATACGCCGTAGCCCCCGGCTTCCACACCGATCAACTCAACGTTCTCATCGTCGCGGAAGGCATGGAACAGGCCGATAGCATTGCTGCCGCCGCCCACGCAGGCGATGCATACGTCGGGCAGGCGGCCAGTCAGCTCCTGGATCTGCCGCCGCGCCTCGGTGCCGATTACGCTCTGGAAGTCACGCACGATCATCGGGTACGGATGCGGGCCGAGCGCCGATCCGAGCATGTAGAACGTTGTCTGCACGTTGGTTACCCAGTCACGGATAGCCTCATTGATCGCATCCTTGAGTGTCTTGCTGCCGCTCTCGACTGGTACGACCCTCGCGCCGAGCAGCTTCATGCGGAAGACGTTGGGCTGCTGCCGGGCGATATCCACGCTGCCCATATAGACGATACATTCCAGACCGAGCAGTGCTGAGGTGGTCGCACTGGCGACGCCATGCTGCCCCGCCCCGGTTTCGGCGACGATGCGCTTCTTGCCCATCCGCTTTGCCAGCAGCGCCTGCCCGAGTGCGTTGTTAATCTTGTGCGCCCCGGTATGCGCGAGGTCCTCGCGCTTCAGGTAGATCTGCGCCCCGCCGAGGTGCTCGGAGAGGCGGCGGGCATGGGTGATCGGTGTCTCCCGTCCGACATAGCTGGCCTGCAGCCCGGCAAGCTCCGCCTGAAAAGCCGGATCAGCCATCGCCTCATGGTAGGCGGCGATCAGCTCATCAAGCGCCGGGATCAGCGTCTCCGGGACAAAGCGCCCGCCGAAGTCACCGAAGTAGCCGCGTTTGTCTGGCACACTGGTCACGTTAGTCTGAATATAAGGTGCGCTCATGTATGTGCCCTGTCTACCGCTCGAACAGCCTCAATGAAAGCCCTGACACGGGTAGGGTCTTTATACCCTTTTCTCTCCGGAATCTCTACCCCGCTGGCGACATCCACGCCCCACGGCCGGATGCGCTCGATGTAGCCAGCGACGTTTTCCGGTGTCAGCCCGCCAGCCAGCATCAGCCGGGTACTGTTGGCGTGCGCCGCGAGCGCCAGTTCCGCGCTGGCCTGCTCGCCGGTACCCCCGTACAGTGCCGGATTGAAGGCATCCACCAGAAGGTCGGGCGCGCCCGGCACCTGTGGCCCATGTGGCGAATACACCGCCGCGAGATGGCTGGCCTGTTCGACGGTGCGTGGGCGAATCGCCTTATACGCACAGCGGTTCAGGTGCTGCAATACGCTGGGCGTCTCGTCACCGTGAAGCTGGGCATAGTCGAGGCTGGTTTCTGCCAGCGCCTGCCCGACTTCCGGGACGGTCATGTTGACGAAGATGCCGACCAGCACCGGGCAGGCCTCGCCGAGGCGATCACGCAGCACAGTAGTGATCGCAAGGGTATCCGCAACGGAGATGTAGCGTGGTCCTGGTTTGTAGAAGTTGAAGCCGAGCATATCCGCCCCGGCCTCAACTGCCAGAAGCGCATCATCGAGCATCTTGATCCCACAGATTTTGACGGCTGTCCCTGTCATGATGCTGCTCTTCGCCTCTGGTTGCTGAACGCCCGGACGCGCTCCGCGAGGTCATCCCCCGCCCGTACCAGTGATTCGCCGACCAGCACCGCGTGTGCGCCGAGTTCGCCCATATTCCGCACGTCCTCTGGCGCCATGATGCCGCTCTCTGCAACGAACGTGACCTCTCCCGGCACCATGCCGATCAACCGGGCCGTGGTCTGCAGATCGACGTGAAACGTCCTGAGGTCGCGGTTGTTCACCCCAATCAGCGCCGGGTTCAGCCTGAGCGCGCGCTCCATCTCAGCCTCGTTGTGCACTTCGACCAGCGCCGCCATCCCCTGCCCAACGATCAGGCTGTGCAGGTCGGCCATCTGCGT
>JADZAD010000008.1 GCA_020852775.1 Anaerolineae bacterium | reverse complement strand
GAGGAAGCGCTCGCGCAGCGCACCCCGGCAGCCGTCGAGGCACTGATGGCGGCGCGCCTCAAGGAGATCGAAGGTGGATAGCGGGCCTTTGCCCCCACCGGCTGGCCTGCGGCAAGCCACCTCCCCCCTGGCGAGGGGAGGGTAAGATACAAACGCTTGGCTCCCTTCCCCTCGACAAGGGGGAAGGGCCGGGGATGGGGGTCGAAAAGCGGCGGTTAGCCATTAGCCATCAGCCAAAAACACCGATCGCACGGCTTTGCTCCCTTCCCCTCGACAAGGGGGAAGGGTTGGGGATGGGGGTAACCTCCAGTGGACGGCCCGCACCGGGCTGGAGTAGTACCTGCGCCCCGTTATACGCATGCTGCCCGCGCAGGTAGACCCCCTTTACCCGCCCGGTCGCCTCAAAGCCGTGATAGGGCGTCCAGCCTGCCTTCGAGAGCATATCCTCATCCCGGATCGTCCAGCGTTCTGCCGGGTCGATCAGCGTCAGGTCAGCATCGAAGCCGGGCGCGATCCGGCCCTTGCGCCGCAGCCCGTAGATACGCGCCGGGGCTTCCGCCATCAGCCGGGCAAGGTCGGTGAGCATCAGCCTGCCTGCCGCCACCGCCGTCAGCATCAGCGGCAGCGACGTCTGCACGCCGGGCAGGCCACCGGGCGGGTTCGGGCCACGCTTCTCCGCGGCGAGGTGCGGGGCGTGGTCGGTGGCGATCATGTCGATCACGGCGAAGCGCTCCCACAGGCGTTCAGGCTCACCGGGCTCGCGGATTGGCGGATTGCACAGGGCGAAGGCCCCCAGCCGGGTGACGTCATCCGTTGTCAGGAAGAGGTACTGCGGGCAGGTCTCGCAGGTGACGCGCACGCCGCGCGCCTTCGCCGTGGCAATCAACTCGAGCTCGGCCCCGGTGGTGACGTGCAGGATGTGCAGCTTCCGCCCGGTGGCTTCCGCGAGCGCCAGGGCGCGGGACACCCCCAGCAGGGCACAGACGGGCGGGCGCCGCCGCCCGCGTTCGCCGTAGTACTGCACCGCGTCTTCGTCCTCCGCGTGGACGGCCAGCACCCGGTCACGCGGGTAGGCCTCGAAGTGGGGAATCTGCCCGGCGACATCCTTGACGAGCAGGGTGCCGGTGCTGGAGCCCATGAACATCTTGAGCGCGAGCGCTTCGCGCACTTCGGCGGCCTGCGCGGCATTCTCCGCGGTTGCGCCGATGTACACGCCGTAATCACACACGGCCTTTTCCGCGGCCAATGCCAGCGCCGCGTCGAGCGTCTGCTGATCGGTGATCGAGGGGGCGGTGTTTGGCATCGCGCCGATGGCTGTCACACCCCCGGCCAGCGCCGCGGCGGTCCCCGTGGTGAAGTCCTCTTTGTGCGCCCCACCCGGCTCCCGCATGTGGGTGTGCATATCAAGCAGCCCGGGCAGGATGTGCAGGCCGCTGGCATCCACGCGCCCGGCGTCCGTCGGGGCTGAATCGCGCACCGAGTCCCCGACGGCCTGGATCAGGCCATCCCTGATCAGGATATCGTGCGCGTGAATCCCTTCCGGGGTGATGACCAGCCCCCCGGTGATCAGCAGCACATCAGACATAGCGGCCTCCTTGTGAGTGTGGGAGAGTATAGCATGAAGCGATTAGCTGTTAGCGATTAGCCTGTTCCGGGCATACGCGCCCGAGAACTACTCACTGCTGACTAAGAACCAGGAACTAAAGACCGGTTGCTGTCCGCTGGAGACTGCCCTTCCATGTGGTACGATTATGGGCAATCGACATGTGCATTCACGGAGGACAGCATGGACTATAGGTCAGCAGGTCGTTCAGGGCTGAAATTGAGCGCCATTGCGCTCGGTGGCTGGATCAACTTCGAGGCCAAGATCGCGGAAGACGAGGCGCGGGGGATCATCCGCGACGCAATCGACGGCGGCGTGAACTTCTTCGATCTTGCGGACGTATATGGCAACGGTCGCGCCGAGGAGTGGATGGGACGCCTGCTCAGCGAGTACCCGCGGCATACGCTGGTGATCTCCACCAAGGTGTTCTTCCCGATGAGTGACGATCCCAACGACCGGGGCCTCTCACGCAAACATATCTTCGAGAGCATCGACCGCAGCCTGAAGCGGCTGGGCACTGACTACCTGGACATCTATTACTGCCACCGCCACGATCCGGAAACCCCGCTGATCGAGACGATCCGGGCCATGAACGACCTGATCCGCGCGGGGAAAGTGCTGTACTGGGGCACCTCGATGTGGCCCGCCGAGCAGATTGAGGAGGCGCACACTCTGTGCGAACGCCACGGGCTGGTGCCACCGCAGGTCGAGCAGCCGGTCTACTCGATGCTCAAGCGTGACTGGACGGAGCAGACCGCCCTGCCGCTGGCGGAAAAGTATGGCTTCGGCCTGACGGTGTATTCACCGCTGGGACTGGGCATGCTGACGGGCAAGTATGATGAGGGCATCCCGGATGATTCACGCTTCCAGCAGGAATCCTGGGCCGCGGAACGCTACTTCACGGAAGACAACGTGCGCCGGGTGCGCGCCCTCAAGCCGATCGCTGACGGGCTGGGACTGACGCGCACACAACTGGCACTGGCCTGGGCGCTGCGCCAGCCGGGGGTGAGCAGCGTGATCACCGGGGCGACGAAGCGCCACCAGATCGCCGAGTCGCTGGGCGCGGCGGGCGTGACACTGAGCGCGGACGTGGCCGCCGCGATCGAGCAGGCGCTGGCGTAGCCGGTCGGCTAGGCCTCCGGGCGGTAGGGCGCCTCGCTGTCGATATCGCCGACGAAATCCGGCAGGCCGGTGTGGCCGAGCATCTGGCGGATCGCCTGGTTCTCGCCGGTGTGATACCAGTAATGGTAGATCGTCCGCAGCATCAGCGTTCCGAAGGTCAGGGTAACGCTGCCGTTCTTCGCCGGGAACTGGCGCGGCTCGACTAGGGTGGCGGTCGTGAGCGCATCGAGCCACGGGTCGGCGGTGCGGGTGATCGCTTCGTGAGCAGCCAGCGCGGAAGCGAGCGATGGGGTGCTGGCCGGTGCGCCGTAGGCGAACTCACTTGCGACCTCTGGCAGCAGGGTGATATTCTGCGCGCGCTGCAGCCAGTAGCGCTGTTCCTGCCAGGCAAGGTGCCCGACGTTCCAACTGATGCAGTTCATCGGCAGGAAGCGCCGGCGTGCCTCCTCATCGCTGATGCCCTGCACCCCGCGCAGGAACTCACTGCGGGCGAAGCGTAACTGGGTGACCAGTGGGTGTGGCATGGTGACCTCCTGTAACGGACAGTACGGACCACGATAGCCCTGTGCGGGATGGGTGTCAAACATCACCGTGCGCCAGGGGTGGGGTCAAAAAGCGTAGGGCGACCCACAGCTTACGGGTCGCCCTTTCTGAAGGCGCAGGGCTGCCTCGCGGCTGCTCAGGTGTGCGAAACGCTCCTACAGGCCCATGATGATACGCGCCAGCGAGAAGTAGATCATCAGGCCAGTGGCATCGACAAGAGTGCTCATCACCGGGCCGGAGATTACGGCGGGGTCGATCTTCAGCCTGGCGGCCAGCGGCGGCAGGATCGCGCCGATAATGTTCGCCCAGAGCACGATCGCCAGCAGCGAGAGCGAGACGGTCAGGGAAAGCTGGAAGGTCACCCGCCAGGTCATCGCGCGCACCAGCCCGACGAGGCCCATCACCACGCCCAGCAGCAGGCCGACGCGCAGCTCGTGCCAGACCAGGCGGGCCAGGTCCTCGAAACGGGCTTCACCCACGGCCAGGGCGCGGATGATCGTGCTGGTAGCCTGCGAACCGGAGTTGCCGCCGGTGCCGATCATCAGCGGGATAAAGAAGGCCAGCGCCACCGCTTCTTCAAGTTCACTCTCGAAGATGCGCATCACGCTCCCGGTGAGCATCTCTGTGGCGAAGAGCACCAGCAGCCAGCCCACGCGCTTCCGGGTGACGGTGAATACCGGTGTGCTCAGGTAGCTGCCTTCGAGCGGTTCGGCGCCGCCGAGGCGCTGCACGTCCTCGGTAAACTCATCCTGCAGGATGTCGAGCACGTCGTCATGCGTCACGACGCCCAGCAGCCGCCGCTCCACGTCCACAACGGGGATGGCGAAGTAGTCATACTGCGAAACTACCCGCGCGACCTCTTCCTGGTCGGTGGTAACGTCTACCGTCACCACCTGCGTCTCCAGCAGATCTTTCAGGTGGGTCTCCGGGCGGGCGGTCATCAGCTTCCAGAGCGGAACGATCCCCTCCAGCCGCCCACCACCATTGATTACGTACAGGTACGACAGCCCCCGCTCCTCTTCCGGGACTTCCCGCAGGTGGTCAAGCGTCTTCTGTACTGTCCAATCTGCCCGCAGCCGGATGATGCTGGTGTTCATCAGGCGGCCCGCTGTGCCATCCTCGTAGGCGAGCAGCGTCTTGACCTCGGCAGCCTCTTCCGGCTCCATCAGGTTAATGACGATCTCGGCCTGCTCGTCGGAGAGATCAGAGAGCAGGGCGGCGGCGTCATCCGAGGGGAGTGTCTCGAGCAGGTCGGCGATCTTCTCGTCGGAGAGCGCTTCCATCAGGTCGCGCGTCTCCTCGTCGCCGATCTCGTCGAGCACCTCAGCGGCGACCTCTTCGTCCAACTGATTGAAGACGGCGACGAGGTGTTCGTCTCCGATCAGTTCCAGGAAGTCGGCGATGTCGGCGGGGTGCTGTTCGCGCAGGAGCAGCTCAAGCGCGGTGTAATCCTTCGCCTCGAGCAGTTCCTCGATGCGCGGGCGCAGTTCCTCGAATGTAGCGCGGGTGGACGGGGTCATGCTGCACGCTCCTCTCGATGGTGTATGGGCTTAACCCGCACACATCGCAGGAGGGCAGCCGGGGGACGCTAGAAGCGGTTCAAACCGGCGGACGCCTGCCTGTGGGCGGGCCTGGCTGGGTACGGCTGATCAGGCTGACTGGAAGGCAAATCGTCCATGACGGTTACTCCTTAGCGCCATAATGATACTCCGCGCGGGGGCTGGCTCCAAACTTCTGTCCGCAGGAATCGGCCAGCCGCCGGAGGCAATCCCCCGGCGGCTGACCAGACAACGCATACGCTATTTGCCGAACGCTTTGATGCGATCGACCAGCAGCCTGCGCAACCTGTCTCCATCCACGTCCAGGATGACTTCGACCTCCGGGACCGTCGCCGAACGGCCTTCGACCCCGCCCGAGTCGCGCTGGTCAACGACCGTCATGCCGGCTGAAAGGCCCTCAGTCTCGACGTAGCAGGGCATCCGGCGCGTAGTGAAGATCTCCGGCGCGACGAGGTAGCCCACCGCCTGCAGGTCGGGGGCACCCATGGGCTTGCCCGTCCGGCGAATACCCTCCCGCCGGAACTCCAGCACTTCTTTCATGTAGTCTGAGATCGGGTTGCCGATCACGGCGATCTCGTCGATGTAGTCTTCCCCCTGACGCCAGCGATGGGACACGTCCAGCCCGGCCATGACGATCGGCCAGCCCGCCTCGAAGACGATCTTCGCGGCGTGTGGATCGTTGTGCAGGTTGGCTTCACCCGCGGCGCTGGCGTTGCCGCCCACGAACGCCGAGCCGCCCATCAGCACGACCGCCTTGACCTTGTCGATGATCGCCGGCTGCAGCCGTGCCGCGAGGGCGATATTGGTGATCGGCCCGATCGGCACCAGGATGACCTCTCCGGGGTTTGCCATGACGGTATCGATGATGAAGTTGGCCGCGAGCTTATCGATCGCCTTGCCCTTTACCGCGGGCAGGCGGTCGCTGGCGTTGCCTGCGCCGTCCGCGCCGTGGATGGTCGGCGAGCTGACCCGCGGCGAGAGCAGCAGCGGGCGGCTGGCCCCGGCAGCGACCGGGATGTCCGGGCGCCCGGCCGTCTCGATCATGCGCAGCGCATTGTTCGTCGAGTTCTCCAGGCCGCTGTTGCCGAAGACAGTGGTGATACCGAGCACGTCCAGTTCCGGTGACAGCAGGGCGAGGAAGATCGCCTGCATGTCGTCGATACCCGGATCGCTGTCGATGATGATCTTCTGAGGCATGACTGTGCTCCTTATGCAAGGGCCCCTGCGAGGGTTGGGCCTGCCCCTCATCATACTGCTAACCGGTCGGATGCACGATTCCGCCACACGCCGGGCGGGGTACAATTCGACAAGATACTGACCACGACAGGGGGAGACCATGAGCAACCGCCGCTGGCTTGTGAACCAACGTGCCGCCGTCACCGGGGCATCGAGCGGGATCGGGCGTGCCATCAGCGCCGCGCTGGCACAGGCCGGGGCGGATGTGGCGCTCGGAGCCCGCAGTGTGGAGGGGCTATACGAGACAGCCCGGCTGGTGCAGGAAGCCGGGAGGCAGGCGCTGGTCATCCAGACGGATGTCTCTGACCCGGAGCAGGCTCGCGGTTTCATCCGGCAGGCTGTGGGGCGCTGGGGCGGGCTGGATGTCCTTGTCGCCAATGCCGGGGCGTATATCCGCGGCGAAATTGCCTCCTCGACGCTTTCTCACTATCAGGATTCGATGGCGGTGAACTTCTACGGGGCTGTCGTGCCCGTGCTGGAGGTGCTGCCGGTCATGCAGAAGCAGCGGTCGGGCCATATCGTGCTGATGTCCTCGATCGATGGGCGCAAGGGGCTGCCGCTGGACGCGCCCTACGTCTCAGCGAAATTCGCGCTGAGCGGCTTCGGCGAGGTGCTGCGACAGGAGCTGCATGGGACGGGGATTCACGCCACCATCGTGTACCCGGGGCGCGTGGATACCCCCATGATCGGCGACCTGAGCGTGCCCGCTGTTTCCGCCAAGATCACACCGGAACAGGTCGCCCGGGCGACTCTGCGGGGGATCCGCCGCCACCAGCCGGAGGTTATCACCCCGCCGCAGGGCGCGCTGCTGGTGCACCTCGATGCGCTCTCGCCACGGCTGGCGGACTGGTTCGTGCGCCAGTTCAGGCTGGAGGGCCGGTACGAGTAGCGATCAGGCGATCCCGGCAAGATGGGCCGCTGCGCCCCATGCGGGCATGTTGCGCACCCCCTGGCCGGTGATCGACAAGGCCGCGGCAGCGTTGGCGAAGGCCAGCGCCTGTGCCTCTGGCAGCCCGCGCACCCGTGCGGCCATGAAGGCCGAGGCAAATGTATCACCTGCACCCTCGGTATTCACCACTTCCACGGAGTGCCCGGGCACTGACGCGGTTTCACCGCTCTCGCCAAGCAGTGCCGCACCCCGTTCGCCACGGGTATAGAGAAGCCGCCCGGTACCAGTTGCCTTTAAGCCCAGAAACGCATTGTCACCATAGCTGGTAAAGACAACATCAGCCAGAGCTCCCGTGTGGCGGATAGCCTGAAGGAGTTCGCGGCTGATGTGGGTACGCAGTTGACTGAGGCTTGTGCTGAAGTACAGGGGGACGCGGCCTGTCCAGTGCGCGGCCAGCGAGCAGAGTGCACTTCGGCCCGGCTCACCGAGCAGGGGTATGGCCCCCAGGTGGAGCATCGCCGGGCGCAGGCCCTCGATTACAGAAAGATGGTTGTCAGTCAGCGCAAAATAAGCGGGCGCAGCCTGCCATTTCCATGCGAATTCCCCGGTTGGTTTCCGCTCCGAGACAACGATACCGGTTTCCAGCTCCGGCAGGACGACCATATGGGCGGTGTTGACATCATGCTGCTGCAGATCATCGATAATGAAATGCCCGTTGTCGTCATCCCCGACGCCACCGATGAAGCACACATCCATGCCCAGGGCGGCCAGGCCGACCGCTATGTTGGCCCCTGATCCGCCTGCGCGACGCTCATGTGAATCACCCTCACAAGTGATGAGGTCAACTGCTGCCGTACCGACGACTACAATCGGGCCATTGTTACTGAGCATGGCGATGTGCTCCAGGAGGGGTGAAGGAGAGTGCGTGTATTATAGCCGGAGGACTGTATGTTCAGACAGGCATGATCCATCACCCGGCGCCCCTGGCTGGTCGTTCCGCCTGTGCATCACACACGACATGTCAGCGGTACAGTTGCTCCCGCGTCAACGGCAGGCTGCTGTACCCGGCATCGGGCTTCAGCAGCAGTGCCTGATAGACGTTTATCCTTCCGCTGACAAACCCGTGATGTACTCCGGCCATGTACAGCCGCCACACGCGGTAGGTGGGCTCATCGACGTGACGGATCGCCTCATCATGCCGTGTTTCCAGGGCCCGCACCCAGTGGCGCAGCGTCAGAGCGTAGTGCTCACGCAGGCATTCCACGTCACGCACCTCAAAGCGTGACTCTTCGGCGGTGAGCAGGCTCCGGCTGATGTCTACCAGTTCGCCATCCGGGAAGACGTGCCGGTTCATGAAGCTGTTACGCCGGAGGAGCAGTTCTCCGAGCGTACGTCGGGATCGCCAGCCCGCCTTCATCGCCGAGATACCGTGGTTCAGGAACAATCCGCCGGGCCGCAGCAGATCGTAGGCGCGCGCGAAGTACCCTGGCAGCTTTGTCTCTCCGACGTGCTCGAACATCCCGATGCTCACCAGCTTGTCGAAGGGCCTGTCGGGGGGCACTTCGCGGTAGTCCTGCAGGATCACACGGCAGCGATCCCTCAGCCCGGCATTGTCGATGCGGCGCTGCGCTTCGGTGGCCTGGTTGCGGCTCAGAGTGATCCCGGTGGCATCGGCCGCGTAGTGCTGTGCGGCATGCATCACCAGCGCGCCCCAGCCACAGCCGATATCCAGCAGGCGCTCACCAGGCTGCAGCCGGAGTTTGCGACAGATGTAGTCGAGCTTGAGTTCCTGGGCGGTGTCGATGTCTTCATCACCGGTACGGAAGTAGGCACATGAATAGACCATCTGCTCACCCAGCCACAGGGCGTAGAAGTCGTTGGATAGGTCGTAGTGGAACTGGACACTACGGCGGTCGCGCTGGCGGGTATGGCGTACCCCCCTCAGGTGCGGGGCGGCACGCACCCGGCCTGCAGCGTAATCGGCGGGTAGAGCGAGAAGCTGGCTGAGCAGCCAGAGCACGTCCGACGGTGGCAGCCGGAGCCGCTCGAAATGATCCATCAGCCCTGTCGTGGCGAGAATATTGCCGCTGATGTCGTAATCCCCGAAGACGAAAGCCTCACCGAGGTTGAGCTCACTGGGCGGGAGCAGCATGCGCCGCAGTGCCGCCGGGTGCCTGATCTCCAGGCAGAAGCGCGGCTCGCCATCCGCCGGTCGGACTGGCATCGAGCCGTCCCACAGCCGGACCGCCAGCCCGGGCGTGGCGCAGTCCGCAAAGATACGCCGCGCGATGGCAGCGCAGCGCATAATAGTCTTGTCCGGTTTGGACGTGATACCGTGCTGAGCCGAGTGAGAAGCACTGGGGGCAGACATAGAGACCTCCTTCCCGGAATGCGATCATTCACGAGAGAACGCATCTACTGTCCTGGGTCTTACTGAAGTGTCCGGTTACACCCTGTATGCATCAGAAAGACACGCTGTCTCTGCGACGGCCTGCCTTGCGAGAGAGATTAGATCGTTTATCTACATACGTATCATTATTTGTGGGATGTGTCAATCCTGCACCTGGCGCCTCGATCATTACAGAACAAAGCTGGCCAGCACACGGACGCGGACGAGCTCCGGGCGCTGCAGCAGCGGTCGCTGGATGCCCTGCCCGCAGGTGGCTGACCGACACTTAACCGGTCGCCTTCTATCCTCAATATCCGACGTACACAGATGGCCTACCTGAGCTGTTCTGTCAGGGCACGCACTCTGACCGGGTCGAGCAGAACCTGATCGGTGGGAATCTGGTCGAGCAGGGCAGCGGGCTCTGCCGGATAGGAGAATGCCAGACGCACCAGCCTGCCGTCCTGTGCAAAAGCCGTGATGGGCAGGGAGATGCCTGCTGACTGCCTCTCAAAGAGCAGCGCGTATTCACCGGTGGGCCAGTACGCTTCAGGGTCGGAGCCGGGCGACGGGCGGTACACGGCATACAGCCCATCGACGGTGAAGTCCAGTATCCGATCAATTTCGGACGGGCGCGCGAAATACCCTTCCGACTCCAGCACAGGGAAGACCTCGACCAGTGTGCCTTCTGCCTCTCCGGGGGCGCACTTCGGTGGGCCACCCAGCCCGTCAGCAGCGGTGCAGGCCGTGGAAAGGAACTGCACGAGCTCCCGGCGATCGGAGATGTCCCCCGTGAGAAACGCCTCGACGAGCGGGGTGATCTCAGTGATGATTTCGTCCTCTGCATTTTCAGGCATCGCGGGCTGGGTGCAGCCCGTCAGCAGGAAAGGTGACAACAGTAGAAGCAGGCCTGCGAAAGCCAGCCGATTGCACATAGAAGCCCTCCTGGATACACCATCGTATTCTCATTCAGATCAGTCAGTTCCTGTGTCGTTCAGCGCTTCGATGTAGCGCCGCACAGACTGGTGCACGGCTTTCTTTGCGCCGCTCATGACGACACGGTTCCACCACGCTCCGTAGAGGCGATCATAGTCGACCGGCTCCAGTGCCCCGGCGATCCGTTCGACCGCCGTGGCAGGCAGGGGAATGAAGTTCGGGTAGCTGTACATGAAGCTGACGTAGCGCCGGTC
>JADZAD010000007.1 GCA_020852775.1 Anaerolineae bacterium | reverse complement strand
GACGACGTGCAGATCGGCCTCTCGCCGGGGGATTTTGCCGGGCTGCCGCCCTCGGCGGTGCGCTTCCACCCGGCGCTTGATGAAAGCCTCGCGCTGATGCTGATGGCGCAGCGTCCGCTGGCTACCGGGGGGAGCTACGCGCTGGAGGCCGAGATTCCGTGGTCGATCCTGCTGGGTTCCGCGCCGCAGCTAGAGACGAACTACGGCCTGTGCCTCTCCGTAAGCGACAACGATCAGCCGGGCGAAGCCAGCCAGGACTCGCTGGTCAGCCACTGCACGGGCCTGCGCGTAGTAGATCCGACCACGTGGCTGACGGTGCGCTTTCTGCGCTAAACAGGTACTGGAGTATCCCTTGCACCGGGCCGTGTTTGGGCCATAATGGGTGGCAGGCCTGACCCTGAACCCTCTCGCGGAGAACGGTATGAAAGTCGGCGTGATCGCGGATACCCACAACCACATCGAGAACACCCGGCGCGCGCTCAACATCCTGAAGGCACGCGGGGTCGAACGGATCATCCACTGTGGTGACATCACCACCCCGAAGGTCATTGACCTGTTCGCCGGGACACAGGCCACGTTCGTCTTCGGCAACATGGATCAGGGCCACGCCGAGCTGATGGAATCAGCCAAACACCTGATGGGCGTAGGCTCGATGGGCTATCTGTACACGGCGGACTGGGATGGCGTCCGGTTGGCGGTGTGCCACGGCAACGACGGTGAGAAGCTTGAAGAACTGATCCAGTGCGGGCTGTATCGCTACGTGTTCCACGGGCATACGCACCGCCGCCGTGATGAGCGCATCGGCACGACCCGCGTGGTCAACCCCGGCGCGGTGGGCGGCAAGCGCCATGAGCCACGCTCCATCTGCGTGGTGGACTTCGCCACCGACCAACTCTCGTTTATCGAAATCCCGGAGGACTAGCGCGGAAGGCGCATCAGCCCGATGTGCCCGATATTCTGCTGCGAAGCGCATCCCACAGCAGGTTCATCTCCTCGATACCCAGCAGCTTGATCACGCCCAGAAACACGCCGAAGCCGACCAGCCCGGGCGCGCCCACGGCCAGCGCCTCACCGAGGAACCCCACCGGTGGCAGCAAGCGGGTAGAGGCCAGCAGCGTAGCCCAGGCCGTGCCGCTCATCACCAGCGCGGCAGCACTCGTCAGCAGCATGATCCGGAAGACGCCATACGGCGCCAGCCCACCTACCTTCTGCCGCAGAATATAGGCACTCACCGCCGCGTGGAACAACTGCTTGAACGAGTCAGCGATCATCAGAGCGAACAGGCCGAGCGGGCGGATCAGGATCGCCGCAACCGCCAGGTAAGCGACGTTGGCAGCCACGCCGATCAGCGCCGGGATGAGGGTATTCTGCCGGGCGTAGAAGGCGAACACGAGAATCAGGTCTACCGCCGCAAAGGGCAGCCCCAGCAGGTAGTAGTCGAGTGCGCGAACGGTCATCACGGTATCGGCGGTGGTGAAGTCGCCGTGCTGAAAGAGCAGGCCTACCGTCGGGTTGGCGAGAATGAACAGGCCTACCGTCGCGGGGATGATCAGCACGATCACCAGCCGCAGCCCTTTGGCAAGCGTGGCACGGAACAGCTCCGGGTCACCGCCTGAGCGTTCGCTGGCGGCATGTGCCGAGAGCGTCGGCAGCACAGCAAACGACACGGCAATCGCCACCAATCCCTGCGGAAGCTGGCGCAGGGTAGTCGCGTAGTTCATCCATGAGAGGCCACCAACCCCGGTCTGTGAGGCGAGGTTGTAGCTGATCAGGCGGTTGAACACCACTTCGACCACCAGACCGAGCAGGATCGGCATGAACAGGGTGAATACCCGGCGCAGGCCGGGATGGCTGAAGGCAAACGACAGGCCCAGCCGGGCATCCCGCAGGCCGGGCAGCAGCAGCGCCACCTGCAGGATCGAGCCGACCAGCCAGCCCAGCGCCATCGAGGCGATGTCGAGCTGGTTATGCAGCACAACCGTGACTGCCACAATACCCGCGTTGAAGATTGCCGCCATGAAGGCCGGGTAGGTGTAGCGTTTCAGGGCATAGAGCAGCCCGGACAGCACCCCGGCGATGCTCATGAAGAGCACGGCGGGTGTGGTCAGGCGCATCAACTGCACGGTAAGCGCGAGGCCCTCAGGTGTGGAGGCACCGCTCACATTCAGCAGCATGGCAATCGGGCGGGCGAAGACGACCGTGGCGAGGATCATCCCGGAGAGCGCCACTACGGTGATGCCCAGCATCGCCGAAACCAGCCCCCACAACTCGTCCCGGTGCTCCTCGACGTATTCGCTGAAGACCGGGATCAGGGCGCTGTTGACCATCCCACCGATCAGGGAATCGAAGAGCGTGGTCGGGACGATCGTAGCGACAGCGAAGGCATCGACCGCCGCCCCCGCGCCGAAATAATACGACTTGACCATATCCCGCACCAACCCCAGCACCCGGCTGGCAATATTGCCCATCGCTATCACACCCGCCGCGCGGGCGATGCGTGCCGTTTCGTGCTGTGGCTCAGGCGGCGTAACGGAATCCCCGGCGGATTCCGGGGTGGTCTTCAGAGCAGGCTGCTCGATGGTGATTCGCCTTTCAGGAAGGGCTAGGTATCCGAACCGACAACGTTAATCGCGTCGCTCGTGCCCGGCGGGTGTGCGCGCCCGTAAACCACCCAGAAGATGAGGATCAGCACCAGTGAACTGCCCCCGGCCACGATTGCTTCTTCACGCTGGGCCAGTGCCTCTGCCCAGCGATACAGGGCAAAGCCCGCTGGCAGTACCAGAAATAGCAGGCTTGCCCAGCGGAATTTCTTCTCAGTACGCTGGAGGATCAGCAGACAGATGCTGAGAAGCAGGGTCAGGGTAATGATCCGCCGGATGTCGAGGGCCTGAAAGTCAAGTGGGCTGAGGTCGAAGGTCATGGGATAGCTGTCCTCCGGAGGTTAGCGTGCCGCCGGCTGCACACCGCATACCTGCTCAAACTGCTCGGCGGGCGCGATGCGCCACTCGTGCATCATCGCATAGCGATCAGAGGGATCAGTCACGATCGCTACCTGCACCCCCTGCACCTGGCAACTGACCGCGTAGGAATAGAGGGGGTTGTAGAGCGGGATGGCAGCAGCACGGTCGAGGAACCACTGCTGGAAGGCACGGTACAGTTCAGCACGGCGCACCCCGTTCGGGTCACGCCGGGCAATCTCCAGCGCCTCGCTGATGTCACGATCAACGAAACTGCTGTAGTTCTGGCCCGCCTGCGCCTGGGTCTCGTGCCAGAAGGGATACGGATCAGGGTCAGCATAGCGCCCCTGCGCGAGTACTACCAGCGCGGCGTCAAAATCCCGTGCGTCACCCTGCACCCGCTCAATCAGTTCAGCCTGGTCAACGCTCTGCAGCGTCACATCAACACCGAGATCGCGCCACTGGTCACGGATTGCCTCACCTATCGCCCGCTCTGCCGGGAGGTCACCGACGAGCAAAGTGAAGGCAAGCGGTGTCCCTTCACGACGGCGTATCGCGCCATCCAGCCCCCATCCCGCCCCGTCAAGCAGCGCGGCTGCGGCATCCGGGCCGGGGGCGGGGACGCTCAGTGTGCTGTTGTACGCCCACGAACCCGGCAGGATGACCGAATCAGCCGGGGCAGCACTGCTTCCGGCGGCCTGCTCAACAATGGCAGCCCGATCCAGTGCGGTGAGCAGCGCCAACCGTACTTCCGGCTGCTGGAAGAAGGGCAGCGCTTCACTCTCCTGGTTCAACAGGACTAGCCCGGTCTGCCGCAGGCGGCTGGTGTGGACGTTCAGCAGCGGGGTTTGCAGTACAGCATCAAGTTCGCCGGGGGATAGTGTACCAAGCGCCAGCACGTCATTGCCGAGCGCGCGGTAAGCGTCAGCGGGGTCTTCATAGAAACGGAGTTCGACACCCTCCAGGCCGACGCGCCGGGGGGCATCATAATAGCCCGCGTAGGGTGTCAGTGTCACCTGTGTGTAGCCGTTCTCCCCAGAGAGGCCCGTCCAGTCGAGGCGGCCGGTGCCAACCGGGTCCAGGTTGAACAGGTCATCCGGCAAGGCCGCGGCGCTCACACCGGGTAGCCAGTGGGCGGGCAGGATACCGATCCCGGCGTATTCCGGGAAGGCCGAGACTGGCTGAGTAAGGACGAAACGGACCGTGTAGTCGTCGTCTGCGTAGGCCTCGACGGTGCGCCAGAATGCCGCCAGATCCGCCGGGCCGGGGAAGTCCGGGTCACGGAGCAGGCCCATCGTGTAATCAACAT
This sequence comes from Anaerolineae bacterium, assembly GCA_020852775.1. Classification (GTDB taxonomy): domain Bacteria; phylum Chloroflexota; class Anaerolineae; order Aggregatilineales; family UBA3940; genus JADZAD01. The sequence continues at coordinate 9,854 of JADZAD010000007.1, read as the reverse complement.
CGGCGGCGGTGAAGGGCTGGCCATCGTGCCAGGTTACATCCTGTCGCAGCGTGAAGGTATACGTCAGGCCGTCCCGGCTGACCGTCCAGCTTTCCGCGAGGTCAGGGACAGGCTCGCCATACTGGTCGAGACGGGTCAGGCCGGAGAACACCAGCGAGACAAGGTCACGATCAGCCTGTGTGGTCGCCAGCAGCGGATTCACATAATGGGGCTGCCCAACGATGGCCTCTGTGTAAACCTGTCCGGTGGTAACGGTGATACTGGGGGGCGCCTGTACCATGCTGGCACGTGGGTTGAACAGCAGGAATGTGCCACTCAGCAGAATCAGCACCACCCCCGCGCCCAGTACAAGGTACTGCCAGCGCACCGGGAGCTTGATCTTCGGACGAGGCAGCTCGCTCCGGGCCGGGCGGGGTTCGTCACCGCTGAACTCGGGGACATCATTCCAATCTTGCATAGAGTTGTGCCACCCGGCATCAAGCCTTTCCATTGGTGCGCGTGACTGGGCCGTATTTACGGGTACGCCGGGCCTTCCAAACTATACCGGGGTGTTCTGCACCCTGCAAAACACCCCGGCGTGTTTATCATGGCCATCAGAAGGCTGGAAGCGCCAGCCCAGTGTCTTCGCCGCTAGCCACGGCCCCGCAGGATGAACACCTCGACGACCACCAGCAGGAAAAAGACAACGGATGTGCCGATCGTGACGTTGAACAGCGTCTTCTGCAGGCCGCGGCGTGCCTTGTACTGCCCGCCTGCGGAGGCGTCGAACATCCCACCGATTGCTCCACCGCGCGCCTGCAGCAGGATCAGCGCAATCAGGGAGATCGACAGAATAATGAGTGCGATGTTGATAAAATCCGTTACATCCACGGCTGGATCATCCTCTTTGGTTTCAGTGTTGGGTCGGGATTATAGCGTAGCCCCGTCCTCGTATCAAACACTCACCCGGTCAGGGCACACCGACCGGGCCCAGCCCAACCTGTGTCTCCTCCTCAGCGCCGGGCAGCACCACCGGAAGGCGTTCATCACTGTCGAAATCAAACAGCGCAAGGCTGATCCAGTAGTCGCCCGGAGGGACGCCACGCAGAGCCAGCGTATGACGGTCCACGATCGTCTCACCAGGCGCCCAGCAAGTGGTCGGATAGCTACCCCTTATCGGGAGCCAGTTATCATCTCCGAGAGGCTGCCCGTCCGGGCCGACCACCATGGCGAACAGAAAATACGGGTGGTCGAAACGCCCCAGTGAGCGCCATTCCAGCGCAAGGTCCAGTGTGTATGCTGTCGGATCGACGCGGGCTGTGTACCCTGTCAGTTCAGCCCTGCCGTCAAACACCGCCCCGACCGGTTTCTTTTCCGCGAGTGCCACGGAATCTGCCGCACCCGCGGCGGGTGGCATACTGAGTTCGGTTCCGATCACACGCAGGAAGGCCACCATCACGATGATCTGCAGCGCCAGCGCTATGCTGATCGAGACCCGGTCGAGTGCCTGCTCCCAGCGTTCGGTCACTGCCTGTGCCGCCACGAATACGACCAGCGGCATCATCCCCAGCAGCAGACGCCCGACTTCCCCACGGACGCCGCCCGTCAGATCGAGGCCAAACACCGCCACGACCAGCGTCACCGGCAGCACCGCTGCCCGGTGTGCGATACGAGGGATAGCGACGGCCTCGCGCAGGGTACGCCACGCTTCGATCAGGCCGAGCAGGAACAATGCCCAGCCGCTGAACAGTGCTACGTCCAGCGGAAAGTACAACAGCCAGGGCAGGTAAGGTTTGCTGAAGTTCATGTGCGTGGTGAAGGCCATGCTGAAGATTAACAGCGGCGAGTTCCCTGAGGCGAGCGAATAGGCCAGCCACAGCGTTAAGAAGCCCGTGAGCGCCAGCACGAGGCCCACCGCCAGCCGCACCCAATCACGCGCTGCCCAGTTGGGCCTGCCGGCCAGCAGCGTGTACGCCACGACGAACACGCCCAGCGCACCCAGGATGTTGATGTTGGTGAAGCTGAGGAAACTCGCCAGAGATGCCAGCAGCCCCAGCGCGAAGAACCATACCAGGCTTAACCGCGAGAGCGCCCGCTCCGCCAGCCACAGCCCGATCACCAGCAGCAGCACGTAAAGCTGATTCCACTGCGGGGTGAACAGCAGAAACGCAGGTATAAGTGGCAGCCACAGTGCGGAGCGCAGCGCAGTCTCCCGATCCGCAAGCGTCTTGACGAAGCTGAATGCCGGGAGCACCGCCAACGCCCCCAGCAGCGGCAGGATCATCCCGACCAATGCCGCAGCGATACCCGAATCCGGCAGGCCCATCAGTACGCGGTGATGGCACTGGAGCGGGCGCAGCCACCCGGCCAGCACATCTGCCAGCGCCGGCAGCGCGGCAAAAACACGCTCTGTGCCCCAGAATAGCAGCGGGATACCGGGCGGATGGGCCGCGGGGTGCGCCGTCCATGTGGGCATCAGCGCGGGGTAGTCACGCAGGAAGGCCCCAACATCCGCGATCCGCACGCCGACCTCATGGAAGCCGCCGCTGGCTGAAGAGACTGTCCGCGTGAACAGCAGATAGAGCGGGCTACCACTGGCGAAAAGCAGGCCAATCTGCACAATCAGCCCGCCCGCCCAGCAGAAAGCAAGAAAGGCGTGCGATCGGCTGTTTGCCGTGGTTTCCAGCCGCTCGATCCACCACTCGCCCAGCGCGAGATAAGCCGCCAGCAACAGGATACCGGGCAGCAGGCGCAGTGCGTCTGTGGGGGCTTCATACGGCCAGCGCCAGCCTGCCCCACCGCGCAGGTCAGGCAGCAAATTCATCGCCAGTGCCAGCGTCAGCAGTACTGAAACCCCGGCTGCGATCAGAAGAGTGCGGCTCAAACGAGTCTTCATATGGATAGTCTCATGCGATCACGGAAGAGTCAGGGAGAACAGTTCCACGCGGTTGTCCGGCACGGGTTCATCCCCCGACAGTGCGGGCAGGCGCCTCCCGGTCAGCGGATCATACCAGCCTGCGCAGACCGCGTAAACACCCGAGGGTACCCCCTCCAGAGGGATGGAGTACGCCTCCGGGATCACCTCATCCGCCTGCCAGATCGTGGTGGGATAGCGCCCTGCCAGCGGCGGCTGGTCGAATTGCGCCACGATCGCGCCGTCCTCAGCAAGAACGTGAAGGAATAATGTGTATGCGCCACCCGGCACACGCCGGGCCTGCCAGTCAAGGTCGAGGAACAGAGTCCGATTCTCCATATGGTATGCCATACCTGCCAACTGGATCGAATCGCCGAACGTGATCGCAGGGGTTGGAGCAGGGTTTCGCGGAGGAGCGATGGGCAGTGGGATCCGGAGGGTAGCCAGTTCAGCCTGAGCAACAACCGGCTGTCCGGCGGCATCAATAACCGGCACTGGCTCGTTCGCCAGCACCCGGTACAGCCCCGCGACCAATGTGTACGCGCCCGGCGCAGCATCAGCAGCGGGCTGCAGGATGAAACGGGTCGGCACAAGTTCGTCAGGCCGCCACAGCCGTGTGCGATACACTCCGTCCAGCGTCCAGCGGTGCAGTTTGGCAGCGACCTCACCACGAGTATCCCATATCTGCGCGAACGTCTCGTAATCTTCAGATGCTCCACGCTCCGTGGCACGCCAATACAGCGTCACCCACAGCGGGCCACCGGGAGTGAGGTCGGTGCTGTCCACCTGGTAACCGTACAGTTCCACCTCGCCGCCGAAGTTAGCACGCGACGGTTGGATGCGGAGGTCAAAGATATCCTCCGGCATCACGGCGCGGTACAGCGAGGCAACCTCCTGCCCTGCCCAGCCCTCGACGGTATCCACCGGGCCACCCGGTTCAAAATACGGGCGGATGTCTTCGCGTGCCGGAGGCATCAGCAGGATTTCGCCGTCCAGCAACATTACCCACGAGCGCCAGTCATGTTCCGGTATGCGTCCATCATGGCGCGGACGATACGGATCCGCCGGGACGACCACCAGCACCGGGCTGCGCCATTCCGGCAGGCTGACCGCGCCACCGGTGATGCGGATACCGGATCGCCGCACCTGATACTCGTCAGCCAGCAGAAAGGGGATGTTGGCCCGCTGGAAGTCATCCAGCGTGATCAGGATCGGCTGGCCATCGTTGCTGTGCTCCAGGATCAGATCGGCGATGAACTGGTCGGCAGCTTCAAGTGCGTTCACCGTTGACGGGTCAGCCCGGAGCGCCGGGACATAGACAAAATGGTACATCCACAGGTTTAACAGCCCTGGCACGAGGATAACCCCCGCAGCCAGCCCTCCCCATAGCGCGGATGGCAGGCGCGGCAAATGAGCCTCCAGCCAGCCCCAGCCAAGTGCCAGGCCAGCCGCCGCCAGCATGAAGACCAGCGGCAACGTGCCGATCATCCGCAGGCCATGCGGCTGAAGTTCCGTGCCGCTGAGGATATCTGTCACGAACATCAGTGGAATACCGATGAGCGGCCACCACAGCGCCTTCTCGCCCAGTCTCCACAGGGCGGCGATCAACGCAACCCCAAACCCGACGGCCAGCGGGATGCCCAGCAGCGGGCGGCCCATCTCGGCATACATGCCGCGCCAGGGCAGCAGGTAGATGCCGAATTCCCAGCCGATCTTCTGGAGCAGAATCAGCCACCGGCCCGCATCCCCGGCGCCTCCCTGAAAGATGAACTGCCCGGCGGTCTGGCTGCTGCGGGCAAAGAAAGCCTCCGGGGTCTGGATGTAGGTCACGATCTGCGGCAGTACCAGTATCAGGCTGAGCGTACCCATCGCCACCACCTGCCGGAAGCGTACCCGGAAGCGCTCGCGTTCAGCGAAGAAGCCATAAGCGGCCCAGGCGATCACCATCAGAGGCATCAGCCGGGCAGGGATGTAGGTGTAGTTCGCCAGCGCCATCACGACCCCGGCGGCGATAAAAGAACGCCATTTGCCGCTTTGCCAGCCATGAGTGAAGCAGGCCAGCAGCAGGATCACGAGCAATGGGAACAACTGCGCCCGTTGCCCGGTCTTGCTCAGCATAATCGGGTAGAAGCTGACAGTATAGGCCAGCGACGCCAGCCAGGCCGCGCGGCGCACAGATGGATCGTCACGCCGCTCTGCACCCGCCAGCAGGCGAACAGCCAGATAGATCAGCGGGATGACAAGCGTACTGGCGATGGTCGTTGAAAGGCGGCTGGTGAAGAAGCTGACCTGCCCGGTGACGGCATACCAGAAGCCCATCAGGTAAACGTTCACCGGTTCCGGGGCGTAGAGCTCGTAAACGTAATACGGCCAGATGCCGTGCTGGAGCCAGTCGAGGGCGTTCAGGCCCTTCCAGGCGATGTCACCATGCGCGCCCAGCGGCACGGTCGGCAGGCGGAACAGGCGCAGCAGCAGCCCGATAAGCGTCAGGCCGGTGAGGGTGAGTCCCTCACGTAAGGAGGCCAGCCGGGCAACAATCGATCTGGCGCGTCCGGTCATGCGCTACTGTGTGATCTCGTAGAAGTCACGGAGTTCGCCATCCGGATCGTAGAGGAATATCACATCTCCGACTTCCCAGACGGGCTGCGTGCGCCCCCAGACCAGGTTCACAGCACTGTTCTGCCCGACGCCGGTCAGCACGGTGACGCTCCCCTGGGTGAACAGGCGGAACGCCGGGAAGGTGAAGACCAGCCGGCCACCGTTCGTCAGTGTCCAGCCTTCCAGGTCAATCGGGCCGGAGCGGTTGATAATCTCGACCCCTTCCCGGGTAATGTCACCGGGGTCAACCACGCCCGCAATCCGCACCGAAACTGCACCCCCCGCGGGTTCCGTAGCGGTCGCGCCGGGGGTGGGGATAACCCGGGGTGGGACTGGTGTCTCGGTAGAAGCAACCGTCGGTTCGAGGGTGGGGATACCACACATGGGGATCACGATCGACTGGCCGACGTACAGCATATCCGGATTGAAGGTCGCATCAACCACCAGGTTGGCCGCAGTGACCTCTTCCGGCGTGAAGTTGTAGGAGCGAGAGATCGCGCCCAGCGTCTGGCCGCTCTCCACGATATGAATCGGGTTCTGGCAGGCTTCAACCAACCCTTCCGATACGGCCTCCACCGCAGAGCCGTCAGCACTATCCTCCACGCCCTGGGCCTCTGGCGCGGCCTCGGCTCCGGTCGCGGATTGTGCAGTGCCGCTGTAGGTCGGAAGCATGATTACCTGTTCATCAGGCTGCCGTGCGTCCCAGAACCAGAGGACCAGCAGCGACACGACCAGCGAGACAATCGCCGGGAGTGCAATGAGGATCAGGAGGTTGTTGAGCGGATTCTGCCGTTTCATTGGCCGCTGCGCCTTCGTCACAGGGGAGAGTAAGCCCGTCCCCGGCTTTTGTTCGGGTACCTGTACAATTATAGTAGATGCAGCACAGGAGTGAAATAACCTGCCCGTCCTCATAGAGGAGTATCCCATGCCCGATTCGCCAGCCCGTGAGCCCGCAGACCTGCTGATTACACATGGCCTTATTCTTACCATCGACCGGGCGGATACTACCCTTCGGGATGGTGCGATCGCCGTCCGTGGCGCGGAGATTATCGGCGTTGGCCCCACGAAACGCCTGCTTGACGCTTACCAGCCTACGGAGGTCATTGATGCCACCGGGCAGTTGGTGATGCCCGGTCTGATCAATACCCATACGCACAGCCCGGCGGTGCTTTACCGGGGGTTGATCGAGGACCTGCCGCTGGAAGCCTGGCTGGAGAAGCTCTGGGTGTCCGAGCGGCAGTTCGTCACCCCGGAGTACGTGCGGCTGGGGGCCGCGCTGGCACAGGCGGAGATGCTGCGGGGCGGTACGACAACCGCCGTTGACATGTACTGGCACCCGGAAGAACTGGCGCAGGCCGCATTGGAGAGTGGGTTTCGGCTGGTCGCCGGGCCGGTTTACTTCGATGGTGACGCCCCGGATAGGCAGGATACTGACTCGCGTGAGGCCTCCGGGCGGGAGTTCCTGCAGCAGTACCGCCATCATCCGACGATCATCCCCTGTGTGATGCCACACAGCACCTATACCGTTTCGCCAAAGAGCCTTGGCCGCGCCCGCGATCTCGCGGAACGGTTCGGTGCGCTCCTCAGTACCCACTGTGCTGAGACCGCTACCGAGGTTCGGACAGTCTCTGAGCGCCATCGCTACAGCCCACAGGGCCTGCTGGACGAGTTAGGCATGCTCGATGAGCGCACGATCCTCGCTCACTGCGTCCATACAAGCGGGTCAGAGATCGAGCAGTTGGCGGAAAAGCATGTTACCGTCTCGCACTGTCCGCTCTCAAACCTCAAACTCGGCTCCGGTGTCGCGCCGATCCCGGCAATGCAGAAGGCGGGAGTGCGGGTGACGGTCGGGACAGACGGTGCACAGAGTAGCAATGATCTCGATATGTGGACGGCGCTGCGCGTCAACGCCACACTGCATAAAGGGGTACACCAGGACCCGACACTCATCACAGCGCGCGAGGCGCTGCGGATGGCGACGGTTGACGCGGCAGAAGCGATCGGGCTGGGTGGGCGGCTGGGGTCACTTGAAGCCGGCAAACTCGCGGACGTGGTTATCCTTGATCTGCGTCGGCCACACCTCACGCCGCTCTATGATGTGTATGCCCATCTTGCCTTCGCTGCCGGGCGGGACGACGTACATACCGTGATTGTGCACGGGAAGGTAGTCGTGCGTGGGCGCGACATGCTCACGCTGCGTGAGAACGACATCATGGCGGAGGTCAACGTACTGGCAAGGGACATCCAGCAGAGCCAGCGATAGGCCACACAGCCATCCCTGCCTTTCGATATACTCTGCCTCAGTCAGTCACATTCCTGGAGGAGACATCTATGAGACTTGCAAAAATCCTGTCCGGGCTCGGCGTCCTGATCATGTTGGGCGCGATCATCTATGGCTTCACCAGTGGCGACTTCGGCGCTGAGGGCGCGCAACTACTGGCGCTGCCGTGGGGGCGCGTCACGATGATCGATATCTACATCAGCTTCGCGGTCTTTTCCGGCTGGATCGTCTTCCGTGAGAAGTCAGCCCTGCGCTCCATCGTGTGGATCATCTTCATGATCACGCTGGGCAGCCTGACCGCCTGCCTGTATGTCTTTCTTGCCCTGCAGAGCAGCGGCGGGAACTGGAAGAAGTTCTGGTTCGGCAATCGACTGGCGGATGCCGGGTAGAACGTACTACCGGTTTCAGTAGAGCAGCCGGAGCGGCATCACCTCGATCATGATGAGGCTGTCCGGGTCGGCTTTGAGATCCCAGTCATACTTGCGGATGAAGGGTGGGTTGAGCGCGTCCCATACCGTTTCGATGGGATGCAGCACCGCTGTACCTTCAATGACACACGGCGCGCTGCCGCTCTCCAGCGCCACGGAGACATCGCGCCGTGTTTCGAGGTTTCTGACCTTCTGCGACCCGGCATAAGTACACACCCATACCCGGCGCTCGTGCCAGACGAACCAGATCGGCACCAGATGCGGGCGACCGTCCGCCCGAACGGTGCACAGCCAGATGTTGCGCTCCTCTTGCAGGCGCCCCACGAAGGGAACAAGGGTCTCATCGGTGACAGGCTGTGCCATCGGGCCTCCTCAGGGTTCAGGGGTTGCTTCCACGCCGATCTGGATGCTCTTCAGTGCGATTCGATCCACGACGCGATCACCTGAACGGGCGATCGGGAAGCGTTCACCCGTACCGAGTGAATACAGCCCGGTGGTGACCGCGTACAGGCCAGGAGGAGTGGCCTCTGGCAGCACGAACTGATGCTGCTGAATCAGTACCATGCCTGGTTCCCAGTCCTCGATAGCTACCCCCAGCGCATCCCCGGCCACGAGCAGGCTGCCATCCCCACCCAGAATGTGCGCGAACAGCGATACCGGCGGCGGCGGGACTTCCCGCACACTCCACCACACGGTCAGCGTCAGCGTATCACCCGGGGCCGCGTCCGGCGCACTGAGCTGGTAGCCCAGCATTTCGATATACCCAGCCACCGGTACCGGGAGCGGCACCGCCGGGAACTCAACGGTTGAGGGAGGCGCAGGCGGCGCTTCCACCACACGCCACGCGCCGTACTTCGGTGAGCCGTCCGCATTGCGGGACAGGAAATCCGCCGGGCGATCCAGGCCAACCGGCTCACGGCCCGCCGGGAGCATTACCCAACCCGGCTGGCGGAACGACGACAGGCTGGTGTTGCAGTCGAAATACAGTGTATCAATCGAGGCCTTACCGACCAGTTCCGGCAGATACTCCTCAGCTTCAACAGGCGTATCCGCGCACTGCCCTACCCACACATCCGCGGCTTCAACCGTATCAGGGACATCGTAAATGAAGATGCTGTTGTTGATTCTTGCCAGTGGCTCACGGGCACGGAAGTAGCCGAACGTCTCCGGCTGGTACAGCTGTACCCCGACCAAGTTTGAGGCGCTGATGGCGTACAGGCCGGGGGCCGGGTTCAGCGGGGCGAAAGCCGGGCGCGATGGGTCAGGCGTGGGCGGCGGCCAGCCGGGCAGTGGAGTGTAGTCAATGCCGTAATACGCCGGTTCCGCCTGCCCAAAGTAGCTGAGGTAGACGGTGTCCGCGTCGGTCTCCCTGAGGTAATCCGCCAGCGCAGGCAGGTCCTGGCCCCAGTCAAGATTGGAATCGACCAGGATGCGGTATCCGTTGGCCGAGCCACCTGACACGAGGTTGAAATACGAGATGTAGTTCGGAAATGCGCGCAGCGTGATGGCGATATTCACCAGCAGCAGCATACCGATCACAGCCAGGCGCAGCATTCCGGAGCGCAGCGGGCCGGCTGCAATCCGGGCAATGAACAGATACAGCAGCAGGATGACGGGCAGCAGATAGCGTACCCCGACATTCAGGGAGATCACG
>JADZAD010000006.1 GCA_020852775.1 Anaerolineae bacterium | reverse complement strand
GGCGCTTCAGGCGATTTCAATCCGATTCACACTGTCCCCGAAGTTGCTCAATCTGTCGGGCTTGATGGGATTATCGCCCATGGTATGCTGATCATGGGGTTTGCCGGGCAGATGCTGTCGGACTGGGCCGGCCCCCGGTCACTTCGACGTTTCAAAGTGCGCTTCAATGGCATGACGAAGCCGGGCGAACTGGTAATCTGCAGCGGGAAGGTGACGAAGAAGACCAATGACGGGCAGGAGGCGCTGGTCTCCGGGCGCCTGACCGTGCGTGGGGCTGCCGATGACACCCTCCGCCTGAAGGGTGATTTCACCGTCGCGCTGCCTAAGCGCTAACGTGCCTGTCAGCTAGACTACTTCATCCAGATCGGGTACGGAGGCGGGGATGATACCCGCGTGCTGGCCCTGTTCGAGATACTGTCGGGCAGAGGCGACAAGCCTGCGGGTCGCATCCTTTCCCGAGAAGATGTGCCCCTCCTCTGCCATGTCGATAATCCGTCGCAGGCACATGGCAAAGAATACTTCCGGTGTGACAGTCAGCACATGCTCCGCAAAGGTCGCCGGGTCGCTGCCCCATTTCGCCCGGAGATGGGCCAGAAGCGACTCAGTGGAAGTCACCAGGAGCGACTGTATGTCGCCAGGCTGTGCATTCAGGTCAAGGATCGGCACGGGTGAACTCAGGCGGAGATGCGTGTAATCACTGGTAGACTCAATCTGAAGCCCGCCGCCGAAGGTAAAGACGATGACGTCCTTATCGCGGCTGTCCGTCAGCATCACACGGCCCGCGCAAACACGAAAGTGGCTCTGCCCGTGCCAGGGGTGGACGACCGAAAGCTGGTCCAGCTCGCCTCGATCTCCCCGCACATGCAGGTGAACCACCTGCGGATCGAAATGCTCGTGTGAAGGCTTCGCCCGCATATAGATATCCATCTGCAGGCTGGCCGCATGCCAGGGCGCATCGGAAACCAGGAACTCATAGCCGAGGTGCTGGTCAAGCCCCCCGGCGCTCAAAGGTAGTATACTGCTGCACATGGAAGTCTCTCCTATGTTGCCTTCATAGTAGCGCGGAGCCGGGCGAGTGTAACGTGAGGTTCAAACCAAAAAGGCAGGACACTTGTCCTGCCTGAGCGGTAAACCAGCAAGCCGTCTGCCCGGTCAGCGCAGTTCGCGCCCGGTGTAACCCAGAATCTGGCGCGCCACGATCAGCAGGTTGATCTCGTGTGTCCCTTCGTAGATGTCCGCTATCTTGGAGTCCCGCATGAGTTTCTCGACGAGCCACTCACGGCTGTAACCCAGTGGCCCGAGGAGTTCGACACAGGTCTGGCCTATGCGTGTTCCGACTTCACCAGCCTTCGCCTTCGCCATGCTTGACTCCAGCGCGTTCGGTTGCCCGTGATCCATCATCGAGCCGGCACGCAGTGTCAGCAGCCAGGCGGCTTTCAGGTCGGCTTCCATCTCAATGATAGCCTGCTCGATAGCTGTCCGTTCGTGCGGAGGCGCATCGTAGCGCGGGACGATTCCCGCTTCTGCCAGCTTCTCACACGTGATTTCCAGCGCGGCACGGGCCACCCCAATCGCGCTAGCCGCGATCAACGGGCGTGAAGCGTCAAAAGTCTTCATCGCACCCTTGAAGCCCTTGCTGCCTGCCTCATCCGGCTTCTGGATCTCAGCGCTGCCCAGCATGTTGTCATATGGGATGCGGGCATCACTGAGTACAATGGACACGGTGTTGCTGGCGCGGATACCGTGCTTGAGTTCCTCCTTTGTGACGGTTACGCCGGGTGTTCCGGCTTCCACGACGAACGGGCGCATTCCGGCGCGTCCCGCGCCGCGATCGAGTGTGGCCCATACGACGATCAGGCCGTTCGACTCATTCAGGGCCAGCCCCCCGTTGGTGCAGAAGATCTTCTCGCCGTTCAGCACCCATTCGTTCGTTTCCGGGTCCAGCACGGCGGTGGTGGCGATCGCGGCGGTGTCCGACCCGGCGCCGGGTTCAGTCATCGCCATGCCGCCCCATGCCGGTGGGTTGCGGTGGTCCGCAAAGCGGCTGAGGAAGCGCTCCTTCTGCTCCATGGTGCCGACCGCCTCGATTGCCGACCCACCCAGCATCGCGCCGGGTGTGGAGAGCCACTGCGCGACGTCTCCCCAGGCGAGGATCTCGGTCATGAAGATCATGCGGATGTTCCCAATCCCCGGCCCCTTGCGCTCCTCAACCAGGCCTTCGGCCTTGCGGCGGGCGCGCTCAAGCGTCGCCTTTTGCATATCGGCGGCGATCGGCCACATGAACTGGGTGAACTCCTTCGCGCGCTCGTGTTCGTTTTCATCGAGCTGGCGCGCTTTCGGACGCATCACCTGTGATGCCATCATCTGTGCCATCTGAAGCTGCTGCCTGACATTTTCCGGCAGACTGAAATCGATCATGTCGCTGCTCCTCTTACACCAGTGCAAGCCCATCAAACGTGGTGAACCCGCGCGCGTTCCGCAGCCACCGTTCAACCGGGTGTTCACGAATGTAGCCGTGCCCACCGAGCACCTGCACCCCGGAATCGGTGGCGAACATGACAGCCCTGGCAGTGTAGTGCTTGAGCAGCGCGGCTTCACGGGCGAAGTCCTTGCCCTGATCCGCCAGCCACGCCGCTTCCCAGACCATCAACCGTGCGGCATCAATCTCCGTAGCGACCTCGGCCAGGCGGAAGGCCACTGCCTGGCGTGTACCTATCGGGGAGCCGAACTGCACACGCTCTTTCGCGTAGTTCGTGGCGTACTCGAAGGCAG
>JADZAD010000005.1 GCA_020852775.1 Anaerolineae bacterium | reverse complement strand
GCCAGCGCTTTGAAGTGCAGGGGCAGTGGTTCGAGGGGGTCGGGGCGCTGGTGCTGACCGCCACCAGCGAAGAGGTAGGCGTGGTCGTCAGTATGCGCGACGTCACCGATGAGGTCCTCACCGAACGGATGCGTACCGCTTTCATCGCGCAGATTTCACACGAACTGCGGACGCCGCTGGCCGCGGTCAAGGGCTTTGTTGACCTTGCCCAGTACGTTCTCACGGAGGCGAACGAGCAGGCACGCGGGTTCCTCGTGACGGCGGTCGAGAATATCAACGTTCTCAACCGGCTGATCAACGAAATCCTCGACGTCAGCCAGCTAGTACGCGGCGATCTGCAACTGCGCGTGGAGCAGGCGGATATCAACGCGATCCTCGTTGAAGTGGCTGATGGGTTCAGCGAGGTGATTGCGGACAAGCGGCTGGACTTCCAGACGGACTATGGCGACCTGCCGGAGATCGCCGGTGACCCGGACCGCCTGCGCTGGGCATTGAGCCAGGTGGTCAAGAACGCCTGCAACTATACGCTCCCCGGCGGGATGGTGCGTGTGACGACCGCCCGTGAGAACGGAAGCGTGGTGATCCGCGTGCGGGATAACGGCGTCGGCATCACCCCGCGTGAGCTTCCGCGCATCTTTGAGCAGTTCTACCGCGGCTTCCCGACCAGCACCGACGGCCAGTTGATCGATGTGCGTGGCGCCGGGCTGGGCCTGTTCATCCTCGACCAGGTGGTCAGCGCGCACGGCGGTAGCGTCGCGGTGCAGAGTGCGCCGGGCCGTGGCTCCGAATTCGCGGTGCGCCTGCCTGTAAGCGAGGGGTAGCGCCGCTGGCTGGAAGGTCGCGGGAAGCGGAAGTAGTACCAATTCGGATGGGTAACCTGCGTCACTTTCTGTTACACTGATATACAGGAACTTGTGATCGCACAGGTGCGATTCCCGAAACAAGCGAGCGGAAATGGCACACGATACAAAACCCATCACGCCCCCTTCCGGTGACGAGCCTGCCAAACCCACACCGGAAGCTGGTGTGACCGGGGCAACGGTGTCGCAGACTCCGTCCGCGCCGGGCGCTCCACCAGACGAAGCCGGGAAAAAGCCGCCGCCTGCCGGCTCTTCCGGGAAACCACCCGCTGCGTCTGCCCCCCATGCGGGAGAGGTCGCCAGGCCTGCCGTGCCTCCGTCCGTCACACCTGCGGTTACTCCATCTCCCGCTGCTCCGGTAGCGCCCGCTGCTCCGGTAGCGCCCGCTGCTCCGGGAGCGCCCGCTGCTCAGGTAGCGCCCGCTGCTCCGGCGGCGCCTACTGCCCCGGCAGTGGCCAGCACCCCGGCGGTGCCCGTAAAGCCTGCGACTTCACCCATACCCGCCATACCTGCCACACCCGCCACGCTGCCCGTGAAGCCCGCAGCCACGGAGCCCGCTATCGCCCCGGCCCCGGCTGCTCCTCCCGCGGAGCGCGTGTGGCTTGCAGTAGAGGACGAAGCCTCGCTGCGGATGCTGCTGCGGACGATGATCGGCATGTGGGGGATCACGGCGATGACGTTCCCGGACGGCTTTCAGGCGATGGCCTATCTGGACCGGGTGGAGCGTGAGGAAACGGAAGGGCCTGCCCCGGAGCTTGCGCTGCTGGATATCCGGCTGCCTGGCCCGCAGGGGCATGAAATCGCCCAGCGCATCCGGCGAATGCGCCAGACGCAGCATACCAGTGTCGTGATTATGACCGCCTATCGCTTCGATCCCCGGGAACGTGAGCAGATCGAGACGATGGCGCGGCCTGACCTGTTCATCAGCAAGCCGCTGCCTGACCCCGCTACTCTGCGCGCAATGCTGGAGAAGACGATCTGGAAGCCGGAGCCCGTGCCACAGGGCAGCCCCGAGCCAGTGGCCGCAGAAAAGCCGGAGCCTGGCAAGGCTGAGGACGTGAAGCCGGGACAAACCACCGGGAGCACCCCGGCCCTGTAGCGGTTGCGGACAGGCGCGGGCAAAACAGGACAGATCACATGACGCCGCCCACGGGTGGCGTCATGTGATCTGTCAGGCCGGTATGTGTCAGCCCTTCATGCCGGTGAGTGCGATGTTCTCGTAGTAGTAACGTTGCAGGAACATAAATAGTACGATGATCGGCACCGAGGCGAACACCATCCCCGCGAGGATGCGCGACCACTTCGTGCTGAACTCTCCGAACAACCCCGCGACCACGACCTGGATCGGGTGATCGCGCTTATCGCTGATCGCTACCAGCGGCCAGTAGAAGTTATTCCAGATGAACTGGAACTCCAGCAGGGAGACGGTGATCATCGCCGGTACGGTGTTCGGCACCAGCACGTATACGAGGATTTGCAGCATATTCGCGCCGTCAATGGTCGCCGCCTCGTCCAGTTCCACGGGCAGGTCACCCATGAACTGCATCAGGGCGAAGGTGATGAACGGTGAGGCGTAGAACGGCACGACCAGCGCCCAGTACGTATTGATCAGACCCAGCCCCAGGCCCACCAGGAACAGCGGCACGATCACGACCTGCTCAGGCACCATCATCGTCGCCAGCACGTAAACCAGCAGGTAGCGCTTGCCGGGGAAGGAAAGGCGGGCGAAGAAGAAGGCTGCGCAGGTGTTGAAGATCAGCGAGAGCAGCACCACCAGCGTGGCACTGGAGAGGCTGACCCACAGGTTCCGCATGAAAGCGTAGCCCATCAGGTGTGCCCGGTCTGTGGCGAGGCCGAGGAGTTCAAGGTAGTTGAACAGCGTGAAGGGGATCGGAGCAAAGACCTTCCATGAGAGCGGGTACAGGCTGCTCATGATCGCGGTCTCAGGGCGGAAGCTGTTGGTGATTACCCACAGCATCGGTGTAGCGAAGACAATAGCAATCAGGATGTAACCGATCACGGTAACGACCCAGCCGGCCACTGCCCTGAACTGTCTGAGCCGGGCGGTTCTTCTTGCTGCCTGCTCTGACGCCAGGCGCGTACTGCTCACTGAAGCCATCGCTGCATCTCCCTGATCGGTATGTTGGATGCCTGCCGTATCCGCCTGTGGCACCGGATTACCCTTTCAGGCCTGTAAGGGAGATATTCTCATAGTAGTATCGCTGCAGAAACATGAACAGAATAATGACCGGCAAAGAGGCGAAGACCATCCCCGCGAGGACACGTGACCACTGGGGATTAACTTCCACTATCAGGCCGGATACCGCCACCTGGATAGGAAGATCGCGCTTGTAGGTGATGGCAACCAGCGGCCAGTAGAAGTTGTTCCAGATATATTGGAACTCCAGCAGACCTACGGTCATCAGCGCCGGTACGGCATTGGGCACAAGCACGAGGTACAGAACCTGCAGCGGGTTCGCGCCGTCCATAATCGCCGCCTCGTCCAGTTCGTAGGGAATGTCACTGAGGAACTGGGCCAGAGCGAAGGTCACGAACGGAGAGGCATAGAAGGGAATGACGAGCGCCCAGAAGGTGTTTACCAGCCCGAGCGCCATCGCCACGAGGAAGGTCGGCACGATAACGACCTGCTCAGGGATCATCATACAGCCCATGATGTAGGCCATCAGCACTGGCTTGTAAGGGAACTTCAGCCGGGCGAAAAAGTAGGCGGCGCAGGTGCTGAAGATCAGCGTCAACAGCACAACCAGCGCACCACTGGACAGGCTGATCCACAGGTTGCGCAGG
>JADZAD010000004.1 GCA_020852775.1 Anaerolineae bacterium | reverse complement strand
GGGGGTTGGCAGTGCCCGTCAGCCCATCGCTGCGCGCACGACACAGGGGTTCTTCGTTGCACCCGACAACGGTGTCCTGACTGGCGTATTGCGGCAGGCAGGGGGCTATTCTGCCGTCAGGCTGGAGAATCCGGCTTATCGCCTTTCCGAGCCAAGCAATACCTTCCACGGGCGTGATATCTTCGCCCCGGCCGCGGCACACCTTGCCGCGGGTGTGTCGCTGGAACAGCTTGGGTCTGGCATGGCGGCCCTGCGGGAGCTTGCGTCACCGCCGCTGGCTATCAACGGCAACGCCGTGCGTGGCGAGGTCGTGGCGATCGATCACTTCGGTAACGTGATGACCAGCATCCGTGTGCTGCGCTGGCTGGATTCTGACACGCTGACCTTTGCAGCCGATGATGAGCATGCCTCCGTTCGCTTCAGCGCGGCGCCCGCCCGAGTGATGATCGGCTGGCATACGCTGACCGGCATCCGGCAGACCTACAGCCTCGTTGATCCGGATGAGACACTGGCGCTCGTCAGCAGCAGTGGCGAACTGGAGATTGCTGTCATCCAGGGCAACGCCAGCGAGCGGTTGAGCCTCAGCCTGGGCGACCCGGTGACCCTGATGCTGGCTGATGCGCTACGGTGACCTGACACATGAATGACCTGATCCTTCTTATCTATCTCCCAAAGGACAGTGCCATATGGACCGACTAGTGATTCAGGGCCAGGAACCCCTCAATGGGACAATCACCGCGAGCGGAAACAAGAACGCGGCGCTCAAACTGCTTCCGGCCTGTCTGCTGACCGAGGAGCCGGTCATTTTGCACAACGTGCCGGACATCGCCGACGTGCGGATTACCATCCAGATTCTGGAATACCTCGGCGCGACAGCAGAACCGATCGGCGATGGAAGCTGGCGTATCCACGCGAAGGAGATCTCCAACACCACAATTGACCAGAAACTGGGCTCGAAGATTCGCGCCAGTATCGTCTATGCCGGGCCGATGCTGGGCCGGGCAGGCCGCCTCGAACTCCCGCCGCCAGGGGGTGACATCATCGGTCGTCGCCGGGTTGATACGCACATCCTTGCGCTCAAGGCCCTCGGCGCGAAGTTCGAGATGGGCGAGCGCTTCATCTTCTCCGCCCCCGATGGGCTGAAGGGGGCGGATATCCTGCTCGACGAGGCCAGTGTCACGGCGACGGAGAATGCGATCATGGCGGCAGTGCTCGCCCGTGGGACGACGATCCTGCGGAATGCCGCGACCGAGCCGCACGTACAGGACATGTGTAACTTCCTCAACACCCTCGGCGGGCAGATCGAGGGTATTGGCTCGAACGTACTGATCATCACCGGGGTAGATCGGCTGCACGGTGGCGAGTTCAGCATCGGCGCGGACTTCATCGAGGTGGGGAGCTTTATCGGTGCGGCGGCGATCACCGGGGGGCGTGTGCGTATCCGAAATGCTTCACCGGAGCATCTCGCGATGGTGGCGCTGGTCTATAACAAACTGGGTGTCCACTGGGAGGTCGAGGGGCAGGACGTGATCGTGCCGGAATACCAGCCGCTCAAGGTCATCCCGGACCTTGGTGGTGCGATCCCGGAGGTCAAGGCGCAGCCGTGGCCTGCCTTCCCCAGTGACCTGATGAGCATCGCGCTGGTGATTGCGACCCAGGCCGAAGGCACGGTGTTGTTCCACGAGTGGATGTACGACAGCCGCTTCTTCTGGATCGATAAGCTGGTGTACCTGGGGGCGCGAACGGTGCTCTGTGACCCGCACCGCTGTCTGATCCAGGGTCCCACCCGCCTGCGGGGCGACAAGTCGCGCATTACCAGCCCTGATATCCGCGCCGGGATGGCGCTGGTACTGGCCGCCCTCTGCGCGGAGGGCACGACGATCATTCACAACGTCGGCCAGATCGACCGGGGGTATCAGGACGTGGATGGGAAGTTACGCTCGCTGGGGGCAAAGATCATCCGCGAGAAGGACGAGTGAAATACTCGGAGGGGGGCCCGGGTTCCCCTCCGCCGTTTCTGATATCAGCGCTGCTCCGCGGGTGTATCACCATCCGGCACGGGGCTGTCCTCTGCGCCGTTGGTGGCTTTCCCATCGGTCTCTCCGGACGGTTCTGAGTTGGTTGTGCCGTCTGCCCCCTGCTCCTCTGCCTGCTCTGCGGCACGCGCTTCTTCCTCGACAGTCTCGATATAGCGCGCCTCGATGGCGGAGATGATCTCCTCCGGGCTGGCCAGATCGCCGGGCAGTTCCACCGCGGGCACGTCGGACTGATGTGGGGGGTACTGCCTGGCTTCCTGCGCGAAGGTGGGAAGCTGCTCGTCTGTGAACTGCTTCCCGTGGAACAGCGTGGCGAGGTCAGGGTTGACGAGCGGATCGACGGCGTAGCGCCAGGTACCCGGCCTGACCTCCCGCAGCACAGAGCGGCATGTCTCGCAGCGCACCAGCCGGTTCACGCGTGGGAGGCCCAGGGTGTAGGCCTTCTTCTCATCGAGAACCAGTGCCCCGGACTGGCACACCGGGCAGTCGGGCAGCACGAAGCCCGAAGCGTAGCGGCGCAGTTCCTGCCGGGCGCTCACTGCCAGCCAGCCGTAGCTCAGGGCGGCGGACAGCAGGATAAAGCCTCCGCCGAGCATCACACCTGAGGGGAATGGGAAGTTCGCTGTGACATGCGGGCCGGTTGAGCCGGGCAGGGGCGTGTTTGTTGCCGTGACAGGCATACCAGTTGCGGGGATGGGTGGTTCAATGATACCAGCCTCACCGGTCACCCGCAGTGGTTCCGGTGTCGGGATAGAAGTAGGTGTCCGGGCGATTGACGGTGGTGGCGTGACGGATGCGGGAGAGGCCCCCAGTATGGCGTTTTCCGGCAGCACGGGCAGCACGTTCAGGTCCATGCCTGCTGCCCATTCGACCAGTCGTGACGACAGCCAGCCGGTGCGACCGTTGAACGGTAGTGCAACCCAGATGCCGCTGGCGTCACGCCCGATCGGGAAGACCGGATCACCGTAGTACAGGCCGCCGATAATCGGCATCTCCTGGTTCGGCCCGGTGCGGATAGCGGCGTTTTGTACAGCGATTCGTCCGCCACCCGCCGGGATTGGCTCCAGTGTGGCGGTTGGAAAGGCCGTTGGTATGCGGATAGTTGCGCTCGGTGTCGGGGATAGCGGCGTCTCATCCTGCCTGGCAGATGCGGCAAGAGCCGCTCCTGCCGGGGCAGCGATCACCAGCAGGAGCAGCAGAACGCGAAGGCTATTGATGGTGCGGTTCGCCGGGCGCATAGGCTGTGCCGGTGTTACCCGACGGCATCGGGCGGTGTGGCGGGCGGCGCTTCTTCCTCCGCCTTCTTGGGCAGCACCGCCTTGAGGAATCGCTCGATCAATTCCCAGAACACATTCTGGCGGAAGCCGATGATCGCGCAGGTGGTCAGCAGGATCACCTGGAAAATGATCGACGTCGGCTGATTGAAATCAATGGCCGTCCCGGTCATGCCGCTGGTGATGATCGAGCCGGAGAAGCCCAGAATGAAGTACGAGAGCACCCCCAGCGCCCCACCCATCAATGGGTTAGTCAGGTACCAGGTGGTATGGATCGGGTCGAAGTCGCGGTCACGCGCGATGTGCTTGATCAGCACCCACAGCGCCCCGACGACGCCGCCCAGCGCCCCGAACAGGGTCGGCAGCACTGTCCCGGCCATCCACGCAGGGACGTGGGCGTCGATGAAATCGAGGATGCCGAGGTAATACAGCGCGAGCGAACTGATCGAGAGAAACAGCAGCCATGCGACCAGGTAGACGACCAGCCACGCGCCGCGGGTGCGCGACCACACCCGGACTTTCTCTTCGAGGCGCAGTCGCGCCTTGACGGACATTACCATCTGCTCGGCGTTGTCGTAATATTCACGGCCAGCCAGCAGGTATTCGCGCGCTTTCTTCAGGTCAGCCAGCGCCTCTTCTGTCGAGTCGTAGTAGCCGCGCACGTCGTTGACAACGATGTTGTAAGTCTCGTCGATCATGTCCCACAGCCTGTTCAGGCGCGCGTCCGTGATCAGCAGCGACTCGACAGCCGCATCCGTCGAGAGGTCATTACTGATCTTCGCCTCCACCTGCCCGTTGCGCTTGGTGCTGATCCCGGCGAACGGGTCATCAAACTGGGCGGTGATGTCCGCACCGAACATCGAGGGCGCGGCTTTCGAGGTGGTATCCGGGGCCATGTCCGGAGGAGGAGGTTCTGTGGGAGCGATCGGGATCATCGCCTCGTCAAGGGGGCTGATTTCCGGGAGGGCTTCCACTGGGACAGGTTCTGCCGGAACGAGTTCCGCCGAGGTCATATCTGAAGGTTCGCTGCCGGGTATATCGAGGGGTGAAGCCGCTCCGCTGTCAGGGGTATGCATGATATTCTGGCCTCCTGTGCCCGTACCGGGCTCAGTCAAGATCGCACCCGCCGGTTCGGGGGCGCTGAACAGCGTCCCCAGTTCTTCCGGGCTGAGGTCGCGCGGTTCAGCTTCGAGCGCCGAGGCGGGGCTTGCGCTTGGTCCGCTGGCCTCCGCGCCCCGTCCACGATCCCAGAAGGCATCAGTGGGCGGTGCCTCCGCCGGGGTGGTGTTCATCGCGGTTGCTTCTTCGATCACCTGGTCGGCTTCCTGGTCACTGGCGAAGGGGTTTGGCTGGCCGCGCAACTGCTCCAGTAGCGCCTGGTCGAATGGGTCTTCGCCCCCTTTCTCAAAGGGGTTGGCCGCCCCACCCGCCAGAATCTCCCAGCCCTTCCCCACGAGAGAGGTATCCCGTGGCCGGGGCTTGTCCGCATCAGGCTTTGTATCAGAGTCCTGGGTCATTCTTCAGCACTGCCTCCGCCAGTTTCCAGTAAGGAGCTACCCCCTCGTAGTCGGGGTCATACTCGATTAATGACTGCTGTGCGACCGCGACCTCCGCGAACTGCATTGCAGCCGGTACAGGGACATCGAACAACTTCGGGCCGAATACTGCACGCAACTCCGTGACAACTTCACGGGAATGAATGGAGTCTTCATCGTACATCGTTGGGAGCAGCCCCAGCAGCCGCAGTGCGGGATTCAGACGCCGCTTCACACGCCAGATCGTCTCCATCAGTGCCCTGACGCCGCGCATTGCCAGGTAATGGCACTGCACGGGGACCAGCACCTCGGTGACTCCTACCAGCCCGTTCAGGGTCAGCAGGCCCAGGCTGGGTGGCGTATCGAGCAGGATGAAGTCAAAGGGGATCTGGTTCTGATCGATGGCACGCTTGAGCCGGTAGGCGCGGTTCTCCGCGTTGACGAGCTACAGTTCGGCGGATGCAAGGTCTACGCTCCCCGGGGCGATGGCCATCATCCCCTTCACACCAGCCGGTCGGATCACCCGTGCAAGGGAGGTCGTATCGCTCATCAGAACGGAATACATACTGAGCGGCAGGTTGTAGGGATCATACCCGTAGGTGGCGGTCAGGGCGGCCTGGGGATCGAGGTCGATAAGCAGGACGCGCTGGCCCATCGCGGTCAGCGCTGCGCCCAGGTTGGCAACGGTAGTCGTTTTACCGACCCCGCCTTTCTGGTTCGCCACGACGATACTTCGCGTCACCCTGCCCCCTTATGGTGCAGCCCGGCCACATCGCCTGAATTATAGCATACCCTGCGAAAGGCCGGTTGGTGCACACCCCCGGGCTGCCCCACGCGGTTCAGCCTCGCTTGACGCCCTATGCTGCTCAGGCTATCATCCACAGCGTGAGCAAACAGGACATCATACAGGAAGTCAAAGAGGCCCGTGCCAGCCTGTTACAAGCGCTGGACGGGCTTTCCGAAGAACATATGCGACGCGCCGGTGCTGTCGGAATCTGGTCGATCAAGGATGTCCTCGCTCATCTGGCGGCCTGCGAATCCGAGCTGGTGACCGCACTGAACCAGGCCAGCCCGCGCCACGCCCCCGCGATTGTCGAAATTGAAGATCAGGATGAATGGAACGACGAGCAGTATCATATCAGCGTGCGCCGTCCGTTCAACCTCGTGTGGGATGATTTTCAACAGGTGCACCTGATACTGCTCCAGATGCTTGAAGACTACCCGGAGCGTAACCTTATGGACAACCGCCGCTTCCCCTGGATGGAAGGTGAGCCGCTGGCTTACCTCGTCCAGGAACTGGCAAGCTGGCACGAACAGGATCACGCTGAGGATATCTGCGCCTGGCGTGAGCAGCAGGGCCTCTAAGGCCAGCCTGAGAGTATCATGGGCGTCATTCGGCTTACTGGTAAAGTGCTTGGCCTGATCCTGCTGCTGGCGTTTATCGTGCTGCTCCCGGTCAGTATCTGGCTGTATAACGTGCAGGGTATCCTGCTGAACCGGGCTACCTACGAACGACTCCTCACTTCTGATGACCTGTATACCGAAGCCCTTCCGACGCTGGCATCAGCGGTGATAATCGATTCGATCAACGCCCCGGAAAGCCCTGATCTGACGCCGGAGGCGCGCCTCGCAGGGGTGATCCTTGGCAGTGTCCCGGCTGCTGCCAGCCCGCAGATGGGGCAGGCGCTTTTCTCTCCGGAGTGGCTGGAAGAGCAGACCCGCCGCAACTTTGATGCCCTGTTCGACTGGTTTGAGGGCGACATCGTCCGCCCCGCGATTGCCGTTGATCTCTCTGAGATGAAGGCCCGCCTGGGCGGTGACGCCGGACGAGACGTGGTCGAACTGGTCGTATCGGGCTGGCCAGCCTGCTCCACAGCCCAGATGGTGGTGATGGAAGCTGCCCTCGCCCCCGGTTCCGCGACAGCCGATACCGTCCCGGCATGTGAACCTGCCGGTGACCTGCGTGATACCCTCGTGGAACGTGCTTCCGCTTCACTTGCGTTCGTGTCCGAGGAACTGCCGGAGAGCATCCCCCCCGCAGAAGACCTGGCGCGTCCGCTGACTGAGCAGGAGGAGTTCCAGTACCGTTCGATCAAACTGGCTGCGCGGGTGTTCTACCGTACCGCCTTTCTGATCTTCGCGATCCCCTTGCTGTTCCTGCTCCTGATCGAGATTGTCGCGGTGCGCTCATTCAAGTCGCTTTTTCACTGGAGCGGCTGGGGGCTGCTGCTGGGCGGCTTGCTGGCGCTGCTGCTGTCACTTGAAGCCTTACCTCTCGCGCTGGTTGTGGCAATGAGCGGTGGGCAGTCCACGCCAGTCGGGATGCAGTCGGCGATTCTGTTAATGAGCGTGTTGAACCAGGTATCCCGGTCGATCTTTGTGCAGGGCGGGCTGGTGATTGCCGCCGGTTTTCTGCTGCTTATCCTTGCGCGGTTGATCCCCCCCCCGCACAACCGCGACGATACAACCGACGTTTACAGGCATGAGGGCCCCGATCCACGACCTGCACGGCCGGTGTAACTCACCCCGGGCCGGGCCTCAGCCTGAATCATTAGCTACCCTACACCCTTTGAGGAGAAGGAATGAGTCGAGTTGTCAACCTGAACAGCCCTGGCAAGCTACGTAGCCAGGTCATGCGCACCGCGGGCGAGATCATGCGGCGTCTCAGCCAGAAAACCACAGTCGATGACGAGGTGCGCGATATGTCCGCGTTTCTGGTGTACTGCTTCCGGGAGATAGACGAGGGCGTGAACGAATCTGTCCAGGCGTGGGAGAAGCGCGACTACTGGCTTAAGGCCGAACGCTTCCGCACGAAATGGTCGTGGGCCCCCGGTGCGGCCCGTGAACTGGAAAAGATCGTCCTGCAGGAAAAGTGGGAACTGCTGCCGGCCCTGCTGGTGCGGCTGCTGCCATATTTTGATGAAGTCACGATTGCACGTTTCACACGTAACCCCAGCCTCTGGTGGGGCGCACATCGCCGTTTGCTCCAGGAGACAGTCGCCAGTTGAGGTTCAGGCAGGATATCCCTATGCCCTATTTGCTGTTCCGGCTGATTTGCCGCTCTGTCCGGGTGTTGACTGTGCTGGTGCTGGGTATCGCGCTGGCCGCCTGCGGCGCAGCACCTTCCGCTGGCGTAGAGTTGTCCGCTACGCCAGCGGCTCTGCTGGCCACTGAGATCCCGGCGGAGACCCCAACCCCCTCCCCCACGGCTGACCCATTTGCAGGCGAAGGGCCGTGGGTGGTCACATTCTCCTCAGCCTCCGGCATTGACCTGCATGGTATCGTGTATGGTAAGGGTACCATCGGGGTTGTCCTGGCTCCGATGTACCCCGGTGAACAGGCGGGCTGGGCCGAGTTCGCGGAAACGGCGGCAGCACAAGGCTTCCGTGTGCTGACGTTTGACTTTCAGGGATACGGCGAATCCGCAGGCGAACGCGATTTCGCCACTGCGCCTGACGACCTGCGCGGGGCGGTTGACTTCATCAAGGCGCAGGGGGCTGAGAAGGTCGTGGTGATCGGCGCCGGCCAGGGTGGCCTTGCGGCAGTCCGTGTCGCCTCACAGACTGAACTGGCAGGCGTGGTGGTACTTTCCGCATCCAACACGCTTCCTGAACTGGCTGTAGCGGATGCCGAGCTGGCTGCGCTGGCTGTTCCCTCGCTGTGGATCGGCACCCGGCAGGACCTGATGCAGAACGTCGAAGAGATGGCGGATAAGGCTGGCGGCACGGATAAATCGATATGGATTTACGAAGGCCTTGCCGTGCCTGGTACATATCTGCTGCAGGGGGCCGAGCGCGGTGACCTGGAACGCCGCCTGCTGGAGTTTGTCGCACGGGTGACGGCGCCCTGACAGCCAGATCGTTTTGGCACCGCTGGCGGTGGATGTATACTGGCGATAGTGGAAAGGCAAAACTATGGAAGAAGCGACCCAGTTTCTATCTCTGCTGGCGAACCTGCTCCTGGTGCTGGCACTCCCTGTCGTCATTGCTGCGGCGTTCCAGCATTTCAGAGCGATGAGTAAGCAGATCGCAGACCGCGCGGGGGTCACCGGCGATCAACGCGTAATGATTGTTGATGCGATCCGCACGGCGGTGCAGGTAGCCGAGCAGTCCGGTGTGCTGGATAACCTGCTTGGCCCGGAGAAGCGCCAGGCGGCGATTGAGTTCGCGCAGGATTATCTGGCAAAACGTGGTGTTCAGTTGAATGTCGGTCAACTGGTCGATCTGATCGAGTCTGAGGTCAGGAACCAGTTCAGCAACCCGACCAGCCCGGAGCAGATCGTTGCCTCGCGGCAGCTTCTGGTCGATAAGGCGGTTGAAGCGGCGGTGCTGGCGGCTGAGCAGAGCGGCCTCAAAGGGCTGATTGAAAATTCTGGCCCGGTCAAAAAGACCTACGCACTCCAGTTCGTGCGTGAGTACCTTGCCCAGAGTGGGGTCGTTATTGATGAGCAGATCGTCAGCGGGCTGATCGAAGCGCAACTGCTGCGCCTGATCCTCGCTGCGAAAGGCCAGCTTCCGTCGCTGCCTACGCAGGCGGTAGCGGCACCGGATGATATCGCCTGATGGCACAGGCAGAGCCGGCTGAGATGCAGAACAACCCTGATCGTGCGTTCAGGTTTGTGCCGCCTACCGAGCACAACCCGGTCACGGCCGCTCGCTTCCGGCGTGAGGCGTGGTGGCAGGTTACCTTCCCGGTACTGCTGGTTACGTTTCTCCTGATTGGCGTGGTCGTTGCCCTGTTTGTCTTTTCCGGCCCGGTGGGCACCTCTGTCGTCGCTGACTATGCGCTGATCTTCGTCCTTCTGCCTGCATTGGTGGGTGGGCTGATGATACTTGCGCTGCTCGTTGGGCTGATCGTGCTGATGGCCAGGCTGATCGAAGGCCTCCCACCATATGCCTATGTCGCGCAGAAGGGCATGGCGAAGGCCTACAGCGTGACTGACTCGGTGATGCAGAAGATCACTTCGTTTGCGATTACCGTTGTCGGCGCGATCAACGGCCTCGTCTATTTTGTCACCCTGAAGATCAGGGAACTGCAGGCGCTGATTGAGCACCAGCAGGCCCGGCCCACCGGAGGCTCCACCAGCGCAGGTGAGGAGGCGAAGCCATGACTCTCCAGGAGAGCAATGGGGGTGCGCCTGCCCCACGGCCCGATGAACTGGACTGGCGCACCAGGGCGCTGCTCGCCGGCGGCCTGCTCGGCGCGGTCGCCGGGATCATCTCGGCGGTCGTGTATATCCGCGCCGCGGAACGTGCCAGCGCCGAAGGTACGCAGACGCTGCCGCCGACCAGCAAAGACGCGCTGCGGATGGGTATGAACGTGATTGCCGCCGTGCGTGCCTTCGGGGCGCTGCTCCAGCAGAAATAGCCCCTCAGCCAGTCCTCGCAATCCCGCGCCCGGGGCTGCCTTTTTGAGGCCCACCCGGAGCGTCCGTTACAATCCGCCGTATGGTAGCATCCCTCAGCAGGCGCATCGCAGGGTTCATGGCGCGGCCCGCTCCCGCGGTTGTGCTGCGCGTTATGATCGTGCTGGCCATGCTCCAGGCCGCGGTGCACCGTCCTCCATACGTCGTTGTGGGCGCACCGCAGGCTGTCGAGACCGAACACCCGATCCTGTGCGTGCATACCCGCCTGACTGACGAGGTTGAGGAATGGAAGATCCAGCGCTCGCTGCAGATGGTGCGTGAGATGGGGGCAACGACGATCGTCGAGTTCTTTCCGTGGGCCTATATCGAGGGTAAACCCGGTGAATATCACTGGGAGCACTCCGACATGGTGATTGAGCATTCCCACGCCCAGGGCCTGCGCGTGATCGCCCGGCTGGGCACGGTGCCACAGTGGGCACAGCCGATCCCACAGAGCGAGCAGGAAGCGCTCTCCAGCCTTAACCACCTCGAATCCGATCGTTTTGACGAGTTTGCACGCTTCGTGGAGGCCTTCACCGCACGCTACCGGGATGAAGTTGACGCTGTTATCATCTGGAACGAACCTAACCTGGCCTTCGAATGGGGCTATCAGGACACTTCACCGGAACAGTACGTTGAACTACTGCGGCAGGCCTATCCGGCGGCGCACCGCGGCAACCCGGACGTGAAGGTATTGGCCGGGGCGCTCGCGCCGACGCTGGAACCGGTGGGCAGCCCGAACGGGATGGACGATCTGGAATACCTCTCCCGGCTGTACGATGCGGGTTTCGCGGAAGTCTATGACGCGCTGGCGGTGCATACCTATGGCTTCAGGTTCCCCCCGGACGACTCTCCCGCGCCGGATGTGCTGAACTTCCGCCGGGCAGAACTGCTGCGCGCGATCATGGTCGGGAACGGAGATGGTGATAAGCCGGTGTTCATCACCGAGTCCGGCTGGAACGACCATCCGCGCTGGACGAAAGCCGTCCGATCCGGCCAGCGCATCACTTACACTATCGACGCGCTCAAACTGGCTGAGCAGGACTGGGGCTGGGCTGATGCCGTCTGTCTGTGGGCGCTGCGCTATCCCGCCCCGGTGCGAAGCTGGCCGGACTATTTCACACTGGTCGCCGATGACTTCACACCTAAGCCGATCTATGAGGAGGTTCAACGCTGGGCGCGTGGCTGGGAGGCAAGTGGGGATGGTTGACAGCGGGCGCTCCAATCCCTATACTGCGGATCACTCGTGCAAGAGGGCGGCGCATGACAGACGATCTCTCGCGTGAATGGCTGGATTACCAGGCCGATCATCTCGAACTGTTGTTAGCCTCCCACCGGCTGGATGTGGCGGTGGTGGGGGTGCAGGTTTCGCCACGCTGGGTGCGTTTCCTGCTGGAGCCTGGACCCGGCACGAAGATCGGCAGCATCCAGAATCTGGCGGAGGAACTTGCCCTCGTGCTTGGCGCACCGTCCGTGCGGGTGACGCGCAGTGGTGGCGCGCTGGCGCTCGAAGCGCCACTGAATAACCCGCAGCCGGTTTATCTGCTCTCGCTGGCCCGCGACCTGCCCATCCTGCCCCCGGTCTGTGGCGTCCTTGGCCTCAGCCTTGAAGGGGATATCTTTACCCTGCCCCTGATGGCTCCGGAAGTAACGCATGTGCTGGTGGCTGGCGCGACAGGCTGCGGCAAGACCGAACTGCTTCGTACCATCCTCGTCTCAATGGCTCTTTTCAACCGACAGGCGCATCTGCAGATTGCACTGATCGACCCGAAGAAGCGCGGTTTCGCGCCGCTGGCGGGCCTGCCCCACCTGCTCGCGCCGGTCGCCACGACCCCTGACGAGGCCGTCACGTTGCTGGCATCACTGGTGGCGGAGATGGAGCGGCGGGACAGTGAGAACGCGCCGCCCACGCCGCGCATCGTGATTGCAGTGGACGAGGTGAGCGATCTGCTGACGACCGGCGGTAAAGAGGTTGAGCGGCTGCTCGTGCGGCTGGCCCAGCGTGGACGCGAGGCGGGCTTTCACCTGTTGTGCAGCACGCAGCGCCCCTCGGCGGATGCGATCCCGGGTGCGCTTAAGGCCAACCTGCCCGCCCGGCTGATCGGCAAGGTCGCCAGCAGCCAGGAATCACTGACCGCAAGCGGGCTCTCCGGTGTGAACGCCGAGACGCTGGTCGGGAACGGGGACTTCATTGCGTTAATCGGTGGGCGTGTGACGCGCTTCCAGGCTGCCTACACCGGCCCCGCTGACATAAGGCAGGTGGTTGACTATCTGCGTGGCGGGGTAATCGAAGATGCAACATATGTCGGGGCGCTGATCGCCAGTGACTCCCTGCCTGCGGGCGGCAGCGGGGAGCAGCCCCCCACATGAGCACCCGGATTCTGGCATTGATCGGCGTACTGGCTTTCTCCGTGGCACTGGCCGTGATTGTCGGCAGCCAGTTAACCAGCCCACAGGCGCTGGCGGTCGGGCTGGGCGTGGGCCTCGGTGTGAGTGTTGGCGTTCTTCTGGGGGTGCTGATCGCCCGCCTGACGCCGCGCACCCGTCGGCTGGAACTCAGAGATGGCGAGCGTGTCACTGCACTCGTGATGAGCGCGGATGAGGCCGCTGCCCTGATCAAAGTGCTGGATCGCGCTGCGGCACAACCTGAAACGGCTGCACAGCCTGTCACTCCCCCTACCCGCCGCCGCGAACTGACATCTATCGGCGGCGCAACCTTCTCAGGTGATGAATAGATCACTTCCCCGGCTCGTAGCCCTGTGCTTTCTCGTTTCGATCCTGCTCGCAGGCTGCCAGCATCCGCATGATCTCGCCTGGGAGCGCTCCCGGCAGAGCGGTGTACTACGCGTCGGCACGGATGCCTCGTACCCGCCGTTTGAAACGCTTGACGCGTCCGGGGCGGTCATTGGCTTTGATGCTGATCTTGCGCGGGAGATTGGTCAGCGTATTGGGTTGGAGGTCAGCTTTACCAACCTTTCGTATGATGGTCTGTACGACGCGCTGATCGTCGGGCGCGTCGATGTGCTGATCTCTGCGCTGGTAGTCGCCCCAGAGGCCGAGCAGAAAGCCGTTTTCTCGCATGCCTATTTCGATATCGGTGAGCAGTTAGTCGCACCCGCCAGGGCACCACTGACAGGCATGGAGGCCCTTGAGGGCCTCCGGGTGGCGGTCGAGTATGGCGCGGAAGGGGACGTGCTGGCACGCCAGTGGCAGCGCCGCCTGCGCGCTCTTGAGATTGTGCGTTGCCCGGATTCTTCTACAGCAATACAGGCGGTGCTTGCGGGAGAAGCGGACGCCGCGCTGATCGATGGTATCGCGGCGCGGTTGGCTGTCGGGCAGCATCCGGAACTGGCCCATGGCGCAACCGTCGAGAATGTACCGGTAGCGGTGGCAGTCCACCCGGACAGTACGACCCTGCTTGCTGAGGTCAACACCGCACTGGATGAGATGCAGGCGGATGGTACAATCGATCGTCTGACAGCACAGTGGTTCGGTCCGCAGCGGTAACCCCTCTGCCGCATCCCTCTGTACCTCTCAGGAGGCCTGTGTGGTTGACGTATTTCTCTATGGCGGCATCGGCATTGACAACCTGGTGTATGTGCCATTCATGCCCACCCCGGCGCGGCAGGTCGTTCCCACGCGGGATGTCTATCAGATCGGCGGCGGCGGGGTGCATGCGGCGCTCTGGCTCGCCACGTGGGGGGTATCGGTGCGGATCGCGGGGAACTCACTGGGCATGGATGCAGACGGTGACCGTGTGATGGGCTGGCTTGCGATGTATCCGTGCATCGACACCAGCATGATCGTGCGCTCCCCGGATCGGATCACCCCGTTCATCCGAGCGTTGATTACCCCGGACGGCGACCGCACGATGATCGCGTACTGGTACTTCGATGGCCCGTGGAGCCCGATCACGCCGGAAGCAATTGACGGGGCGAAGGTCTTCGGCCTGAATATCTATGGCGGGCACGAGCACATGGGGGCGATTGAGGTGGCGAAGGCGGCCGGGGCGCAGACGGTGATCGCTGATATGGTGCATGTCGAGCACCCGACGCTGCCTTTTGTAGATATGCTGGTCAATTCCGCTTCAGTGATGCAGGACGCGCTGCCCGGTGTGGATGTGCGCCAGCAGACGCGCGCGCTGAATGCCGCACACGGCGCCCCGGTGATCGTGACGGACGGTGGGAATGACGTCTTCGCCGTGGATCACGAGGGGGTGGCCTTCACTGTCACGCCGCCGCGTGTCGCGGTAACCGATGCGACCGGCGCGGGTGATTCGTTCCTCGGCGCAGTGATCTACAGCCGGCTGCAGGGCTGGCCGCTGGAGCGGACGGTCAGGCTGGCCGCGGCGACCGGCGCGCTACAGGCTGCACGGGACTGCTCGACCTCGCGCCCTTCTCCGCTGACGGAGGTAATCGAACTGGCGGAGACGCTCCGGATGAGCCCGGTCGCTTAACGGGGGAAGGCCTTCTCCAGGATGTCCACAGCCTGCTGCGGCGTATCGACGAAGTGCAGGACGTCCAGCGCCTTCGTCCGGACATAATCGCCACCACTCAGGAAGGCGTCAAAGGTATCCTTCCAGAATTTGCCGACCATGATAATCGGGCGTGGACGGTCTTCCCCGACGATGCCAATATTCCACATCAGGCTGACCTCGACCAGCGTCCCGACCCCGCCACCCATGGCGATGGCCGCATCGCAGACGTCGATGGTGTGCATCAGGCGTTCGCGGAAGAAGAGGAAGCGGCGCTCTTCTGTCACCCACTGGTTGACTCCGTGGCGCTCCTCTCCCTGGCTGAACTGGTTGGTCGTCACGCCGATCACATGCGCTCCGGCGGAGGCGGCCCCTTCGCTCGCGCCGCCCATCACGCCGCCATATCCACCTGTCGAGACGCTGAACCCGGCACGGCCCAGCAGTTCGCCCATCAGCCGGGCCTGCTCATAGGCCTCACTGCCCTGCTCGACCCGCGCCCCACCGAAAACGCTGATTATTCCACGGCTGGCTGACATATTGCCTGTCCTTCCTGATAAACGGCTGCTGTACTACTGGAACACGAACTCGACCCAACTGGTGCGCCCGGGCCGGATGTAGACGTCCTGCGTATAGGCCCTGCTGCCCGAGCTCGTCGTGACGCTGTACCAGCCTTCTGGCAGATCGCCATAGGTGAAGGTTTCACCCCAGGCATCGTCCGGGCGGTTCTCGGCCCCGGCATAGGTCCAGGCATAGCGCGGCTGCCCGGCCCCGCGCAGCGTGACCGCAACCTGTGGCAGGGCTGTCCCGGATTTATCCACGACACGCCCGGCCAGCGTGCCGAAGCCGTAATACGGCTTGATCCACAGATCGGGGTTGCGGGTGCTGGCCGTATACGAATAGGGATCACCAATCCGCACCTCGAAGTGCAGATGTGGCCCGATCGCCACACCGGTTGCGCCCACCGCGCCGATGATGTCCCCTGGCTTGACGATCTGCCCGGCCTGTGCATAAACCTCCGAGAGATGACCGTAGAGTACATACACCAGCTGGCCGTTCAGCGTGTTATCCGTGACCTGCAGGACGACCAGGTTGCCATAGAACTGGAGTGCCGGGCCGAATTGTGTCTCCCAGTCGGTACCCGCGTGCATCACGGTGGCGTTCGCTACGGCAACTACCGGGGTGCTTGACGGGTTGTAGAAGTCTCCACCGGTATGCGCCCGGTACTTCCCCCCCGCAGTCGAGCCGTAGGCGTAGGTGCGGTCAAGGTAGTCCGTCCAGCCAGTCGGGATCGGGCGGCTGAACCAGTAGTGATCCGCCGGAAGCCCATCATCAGGTGTAGGCGGTGGTGGGGTCGATGTGGCGGTACCGGGCGTCCCGGTGATAGTGGGTGTGCCCGGTGCGCCGGATGTTACCTCTGCCATCGGCTCCGCTCCGGTGGGGGCAGTTGTCGGGGGCGGCTGCGGAGTTGCCGGTGGCAAGTCGGCGATGATCGCAGTGGCGGTGGGCGTATCGGTGACGGGCAGGTCGGGCAGCGGCGTGCGCGTGGGCGTCGGTGGGATGACGGGATCGGGCATACAGGCCGAGACGCTGAAGGCGACCAGTGCCAGCCCTGCAAATTGGACGATCAGCGAACGAGTATTCGTGTATGAAGATCTTCTGTGGGCGTACATAACCGGCGAATTATAGCCTGTGCCCTGCCCACAGGCCAGCGACCGCAGTGTCTCAACGCAAATGCGACAAACCGGTGACACGGGTCAGGGGTGATGACACACGGGGCTGTTCAAAGCACCGAAGATCACGGGCTGCATAGTGCAAATATGTGAACTCTGGCCCAGTCAACGACCCGCTAAATCTACTGGGCTGGGCAGGTCACCATGTTCTCTGTTCGGGACGATCGGTGCGGTTCTTCAGCTACAGAGCGCGATTCTATATAGCAAAGAAAGCAAACAAATCGTTGGATTTTCACAGGTGTGGATGTACACTAATTGCCGTTACTGGAAAGCACAACACTCTCATTCTCTGTGATGAACCGCAATCTTTTTCAGCCGTGAAGCACCCCCATTTCGCCGGGAGTACCCCATGAAGATCCCGTTTAATAAGCCCTATCTGACGGGAAAAGAGCTGGAGTACATATCAGAAGCCCATGCCCTGCGACACCTTTCTGGTGACGGGGTCTTCTCAAAGCGCTGTCACCGCTGGCTGGAAGAACAGTCGGGTTGTCAGAAAGCCCTTCTGACCCATTCCTGCACCACCGCGCTGGAGATGGCCGCCCTGCTCATCGACACACAGCCCGGCGACGAAGTGATCATGCCGGCCTTCACATTCGTCTCCACTGCTAATGCATTCGTACTTCGAGGAGGAATCCCTGTCTTTGTCGACATCCGTGAAGACACGTTGAACATCGACGAAACGAAGATCGAGGAGGCAATTACCGATAAGACCCGTGCCATCGTCGTCGTACACTATGCCGGTGTCGCGTGCGAGATGGACATCATCATGGCTATTGCTAACCGGTATAATCTTATGGTGGTCGAGGACAACGCGCAGGGAATTATGGCGACCTACAAGGGTCGCCCCCTGGGGAGTTTTGGACAATTCTCGGCATTGAGTTTCCATGAGACCAAGAACCTCAACTCGGGAGAAGGTGGGGCCCTGCTGATCAATGATCCCCGCTTCGCTGAACGTGCCGAGATCATCCGTGAGAAGGGCACTAATCGCAGCCGCTTCTTCCGGGGCGAAGTGGACAAATACACCTGGGTAGACATCGGCTCGTCATACCTGCCCAGTGAGCTGACCGCCGCCTTTCTCTGGGCGCAATTTGAACACGCCGAAGAAATTACTCACAGACGGCTGGCTTTGTGGCATACTTATCATACTGCACTTGAGGACCTCGAAGCGGAGGAGATTCTGCGGCGCCCGATTATCTCCGAGGAAGCAGGTATCAACGGGCATATCTACTACGTCCTGCTGCCCAGCATCGAGGAGCGTACCCGCTTCATCGACTACCTCAAGAGCCGGGACATCGGCGCAGTGTTCCACTATCTTCCCTTGCAGGATTCCCCGGCAGGGCGCCTGTACGGGCGCGCTCATGGGGCACTCCCTGTGACATGCTCCACCAGTGATCGGCTGGTTCGGCTGCCGATGTGGATCGGTCTGGAAGAAGTAATGGACACAGTCATTGGTGAGATCTACAACGCGGTTTCGCATCTGCGTGGACGCTAGCTCCCATCCAGCCCTCTGAAAGCGGAGATCTCTTGAAGATTTGCCAGTCCTGCCAGCAGACCTTCGACCTCCCGGAATGGACTTGCCCGGTCTGTGGCTGTGCGCCACAACAACGCGACGGAATCCTGTTGTTTGCGCCCGATCTGGCGCTTGAAAACGATGGCTTCCCACCGGATGCGTTCGAGCACCTCATGCGCCTGGAGGATGGGAGCTTCTGGTTCCGCAATCGTAACCGGCTGCTGATCTGGGCGCTGAGGAAGTACTTCCCGGAGGCGGATAACCTGCTTGAGGTCGGTTGCGGCACGGGCTATGTCCTGCGCGGGATTACAGGGGCCAATCCGGCTCTGCGGCTCGCAGGCAGCGAGATCTATGACACCGGGCTTGGCTACGCCCGTCAGCGCATTCCCCACGCCACTTTCTACCAGATGGATGCGCGCGCCATTCCCTTCCGCGATGAGTTTGCGGTCGTGGGGGCCTTCGATGTCCTGGAGCATATTGAAGAGGATCAGGCGGTTCTCAGGCAAATGTATCAGGCGGTACGTCCGGGCGGCGGGATCATGCTCAGCGTTCCCCAGCATCCGGCGCTCTGGAGTGAAGTGGACGTTTACTCCAGACATGTACGGCGATATACT
>JADZAD010000003.1 GCA_020852775.1 Anaerolineae bacterium | reverse complement strand
GCGTGCAGGACATCGCCCCTGACCAGACCACCGGCGCGTACAGCTATACGCGAATTGCGGAAGACGGGAGCCAGTCGCGGGTGTGGATCGTAACGGCAACGACTGTCCGGGCGCGGCTTGACCTGGCGCGCACATATGGCATCGGCGGAATGACCATCAATGATATGCTGGACGCAGGCAACGATCCGTCTCTGCTGACGGCGATCAACGAGTTCAAAGCGAGCAGCGCCTCGACCGTGCCCGGTCAACTGGTGCTCCAGTGGACGGTCTCAGGCGCGGGCGGCGCGGTAATCGACCAGACTACCGGCCTCGGCACGCCGTTCGTCTGGCAGGCCAGCGAGGCCGGTGATTACACCATCGCGGGGTCGGTAGTCGGTGGTGGGGTCGTGGATCGTGGTTCCGTAGCGGTACGGGTGGCGGACGCGCCGACTGAAGCGCCTGCCGCGCCTACCCAGGCGCCGACGCGCGCACCGAACACGACCGTGACTCCAGCCCCGAATACGACGGTGACGCCGACCCCCCGGCCAACCACCGCGGCCGCGCCGCCTCCGGCCCCGAGCGGGGCAGCCGGATCAGACGGCGGCGGGCTGGAACTCGGAGCGCAGCTCCCCGGCTCGATCATGCACACCGACAAGATGCAGCAGGCCGGAATGCGCTGGGTGAAGTTCCAGATCAAGTGGGCCCCCGGCCTTGATCCGGGCGTTGCAGCAGGCTATGTCGCCGCGGCGCACGGCTCCGGATACAAGGTCCTGCTGGCCATCCCGGGCCAGCCATACCCGACGGCGATTGACTACAATGGTTATGTCGAGTTCCTGCGCGGCGTGGCAGCCTACCAGCCGGATGCGATCGAAGTCTGGAATGAGATGAACATCGACTTCGAGTGGCCCGCCGGGCAGATCAATCCGCAGTCGTATGTGAACAACATGCTGGCGCCATCGTTCAACGCAATCAAGTCCGTCAGCCCCGGCACGATGGTGATCATCGGTGCGCTCGCCCCGACCGGCTACTTCGGCGGCTGCACCGGTGCGGGCTGCGATGACAACCTTTACGTGCAAGGGATGGCCGCCGCAGGCGCGGCGAACTACGCTAACTGCATCGGTGTGCACCATAACGCCGGGACGGCAGCCCCCTCGGTGCAGTCGGGGCTGTCACTGGGAGGACACTACAGTTGGTACTTCCAGCCCACACTGAACGTCTACTACAATGGCATGGGGGGCCGGCTGCCGGTCTGCCTGACCGAGTACGGCTACGTCTCGCCAGAAGGGGTAGGCCCGCTCCCGTCCAATTTCAGTTGGGGTAACAATACGACAGTGGCCCAGCAGGCAGCGTGGCTCGCTGAAGGCGAGACACTCGCTCGCAGCCTGGGCTGGGTGCGGCTGATGATCATCTGGAACATCGGCTTCACCACCAGCACACCCGACCCGCAGGCCCAGTACTCGATCGTGCGCCCGGACGGGTCATGCCCGGCCTGTGTCGCTCTGGGCTCGAATTAGACTCTGGATACGCTCAACCAGGAGGCATGAAGCCTCTTCTTGAGGAGACAGGACGCATGCAAGGAAAAACCAGAATACGAATGACACGCCGAAACCTGCAAATCTTCCTCTTCGGCTGGTTGGGGGTGGTGCTGCTGGTGGGCGCATGTGTGTTCATCGGCATCATGTGGGCGCTTAACGGCGGCACACGGCAGGCCGAAACCATGCCTGATGCCGCAGTCGCGCAGAGCGACAACCCGACTCCAACGCTGGCCCTGGCGCAGACGCCGGAAGCCCCGCCGACCGCCGGGCCTACTCCGCTGCCGGAACCAACCCTGCCGCCGAACCAGGACCCGGCGTTCGGCTACGGCATCCAGGCGCAGTTGCACAAGGACACTGAGCGCACTCTTGACATGGTTGAGCAGCTTGGCCTGAACTGGATCAAGCAGCAGATCCGCTGGCGTGACCTGGAAGGAACGCAGGGCCAGCCGAACTGGGATGCGCTGGATACGATTTTCGCCACGACAGGCGAGCGCCAGACCAAGATCATGGTGAGCGTCCTTGCCGCACCGGACTGGGCACGCTCCGTCACCGCAGAGGGCAAGGAAGGCCCGCCGGACGACTACCAGTTATATGCGAACTACGTCGGTGAGATGGTACGGCGCTATCCGGGCCGAATCCATGCGATTGAGCTGTGGAACGAACAGAACCTAGACCGTGAATGGTACACGGCGGGCGGCCTGAGCGCCCGGGCGTATGTCGATATGGTCGCACTGGCCGCGGCACAGATCCGCGCCGCCGACCCGAATGTGATCATCATCAGCGGAGCCCTCGCTCCGACCGGTTGGAACGACGCCACGGCTACAGACGACCTGAGCTATATGCGCCAGATGGTAGACGCCGGGCTGCTTAACCACGTTGATTGTGTAGGCGCCCACGCGAACGGCTACAACATCCCACCGGATGTGGCGTATGACGCCGGATACAACGACCCGACTGCGACCTTCCTCGGCCCGTTTGCCAATCCACACCCGAGCTGGTCGTTCTACTCCACCCTGAACGGCTACCACGACATCATCGTCGCTGCGGGCTCGGACAAGCCACTGTGCGTGACTGAGTTCGGCTGGGCCAGCATCGAGGGGATGGAAGGCGAGGCGAAGCCGGGCTTTGAGTTCGCCATGGACAACTCGCTTGAAGAGCAGGCAGACAACATCGTCAACGCCTACAGGCTGATGCATGACTGGGGCTTTGTCAAGCTGGCCTTCCTGTTCAACCTGGACTACTCACCCAAAGCAGGCGGCAACCCGCAGGACGACACCACGATGTTCAGCATCCAGAGGCCGGATGGCGGGCCGCGTCCGGCGTTTGAAGCGATTATGGCGATGCCAAAGCCTGAATAGGCTGGCGGTCATCGCCGCGCCGCAAACGTGTTCCTTCGTGCCCCGGAGCAATGTCCAGACGCCTGCCCGGGGCGTTTTCTGCCAGCGCAACTGGCTCTGGAAACAGATAGCCTATGAACCACGCTACGTCATCTAACTGGGCCCGTGCCGCGGGACTCCTGCTGGTGCTGAATGCAATCCTACTGCTGCGCCCACTGGCCCCGGGGCAGGCCACAGCACCCGCCACACCTGCTGCCCCGGTTGAAGTGGATGCCTTCGGTGCAGCGGAGGTCGAACAGATCGTTCCATCGCCTGCTCCGGCTATCCACATGTCGATGTGGTGGAACGAGGAAGTCGCCGTCCGTGACCTTGAACTGGTCGATGGAATGCCGGGCTTCCGCTGGGTAAAGCAGAAGTTTGCCTGGAGAGATATCGAGGGGCTGGCCAAGAGCAGCTACGACTGGTTCCGCACGGATCGCATCGTGCAGCAGGCGGAGCAGCAGGGGCTCTATCTGCTTGTCCGCATCGACCGTCCACCGTTCTGGGCGCAGGCCGACGGTGGCGCGACTCCGCTGGAGAACGCGCCTCCCGCGGATCTGCAGGACATGGAAGACATCTGTTACGCCATCGCTGCCCGCTACAAGGGACGTATCCATGCCTACCAGGTCTGGAACGAGCCTAACCTTGCCCGTGAATGGGGCGAACAGCCACCCGACCCGGCGGCATACGTCCGGCTGCTTGAGCGCTGCTACGTCGGGATCAAGGCTGGCGACCCGGACGCGCTCGTCATCAGCGCCGGGCTCGCGCCGACCGGCACTGGCTTCCCGGTCGCCATGCCGGATGATGAGTATCTGCAGGCGATGTATGATGCAGGTGGCGCACAGTTCTTTGACATGCTGGGGCTGAATGCGCCGGGCTACGCCGCCCCACCGCAGACCGACCCGGCAGTCACCGTGAGCAATCCGGAATATGGCGGGTTCCGCTGGAACGCCTTTCGCCATGTCGAAGACATGCGCCGCATCATGGTCGCCAACGGGGATGCCCACAAGCAGGTCGCCATCCTCGAAATGGGCTGGACGACGGACCGGATCAACCCGGATTACAAGTGGTTCGCTGTCTCCCCGCAGGAGCAGGCGGAGTACCTTGCCGGGGCGTACTGGTATGCACGGCAGCACTGGCAGCCGTGGGCCGGGATCATGACCACGATCTACATCCCCGACCCGTACTGGGATTCCTCACGCGAGGAATACTGGTGGGGGATCACCTTCCCCGGCTGGCCGGAACCGATCTACCGCCCGGCGTATTTCGCCCTCAAGGGCCTGCCGGACTGGAGCGGACGCTTCTACGATGACTCCGAGTACTGGCAGCGCCGCGCTATCACACGCTAAACCGGGAGAATCAACAGCGCCCGCGGGGTATACCCTGCGGGCGCTGTGTCACTTACAGGCTGGGGAGGAAGGATTCGAACCTTCGAATTTTCGGCTCCAAAGGCCGCTGCCTTACCGCTTGGCCACTCCCCATCAGCGGTTGGCATTTTACCATAGCGCCGGGTACGCGGCAACGCTCCCCATCTGGCGAAATTATCCTCACATGGCTATAGTGGGCATATGTGGTTACGTTTCCTTACCCTGCTCATGCTGGCGCCGCTGCTGGCGGCCTGCGCCTCACCGATTGCTCCCCCACGGCCTGTTTCAGCAGCATCCGGGCCGGTGCTGATCACAGCGACCGCCGATCTCCCCACGATCGCACCTCCCCCGGAGCGGAGCACACCCCAGTCAGATGCACCCGTTCCGACGCTGATTCTCCCTACACTCACAGCCTTCCCGGACGATGATTTCTTTGCTCTGGGCCAGTCCGTCGAGGGCCGCACGATATGGGCATGGCAGTTCGGCGAGGGTGAGCGCACAATTGTGCTGGTAGGCGGGATACACGGTGGCTACGAGGCGAATACCGTCCTGCTCAGTGAAATGCTGGTTGAGCATTTCCGCCGTTCTCCTGAAGACGTGCTGCCCGGCATCCGGCTGGTGATTGTGCCATCCGCGAACCCTGACGGTACGGAACGTGGGCGCGGGCTGGAAGGGCGGTTCAACGCGCGCGGAGTAGACCTGAACCGCAACTGGGGATGTGAATGGTCAGAAGAAGCCACCCTGCGTGAGCGCCCGGTAGACCCCGGCCCGCGTCCTTTCTCAGAACCGGAGACACTCGCATTACGATCATTCTTCATCTCCGTCGAACCAGACGCGGTGATCTTCTATCACAGTGCCGTTGGTGGTGTGTTTATGGGGGCGTGCGGAAACGAGCCCGCAGCAGGCTGGATGGGCCGGCTCCTGGCTGAGGCCACCGGCTACCCGTATTATCGCGAATTTCATTACTACGAAGTCACCGGTGACGCCTCCAACTGGCTCGCTGAACGTGGAGTACCGGCGGCAATCCTCGAACTGTACTCGCAGGATGAGCCGGAGTTCGACGAGAATCTGCG
Source organism: Anaerolineae bacterium (assembly GCA_020852775.1). Taxonomy (GTDB): domain Bacteria; phylum Chloroflexota; class Anaerolineae; order Aggregatilineales; family UBA3940; genus JADZAD01. The sequence continues at coordinate 10,554 of JADZAD010000003.1, read as the reverse complement.
CGGCGTGATGGCACTTCAATGCCATTTCGCGGGCAGCAGCCTGGCCCGAAGCAGCGATGCTTCCGTCCTGCGCCGGGTGTGCGCGCCTTACACAGAGTAGCCCTGCACACCGCCCTGCCTCTCAAGCGGCCTTATGGTGAAGATGTTATAATGCCCTCAACTTCTCAGAGGGGAAAAGGCCGTGTTTACGCAGATATTCGACCTTGTCGCGCAGCCCCCGGGCAGCCTCGTCTACCACTTCATCGTCCTCTTCGCTGCCGAAGCCGCGCTGGCGATGAGCTTCGGCCAGTGGATGCGCGATCGCTCCCCGGGCACGGCACGTCTGTCCATCGGTGTCTTCATCGTCTTCTTCGCCCGTACAGCCGTGCTGCTGGTCTCCCTGCTGACGGTGCAGGGCGTGATTCCCGGCAACGTTCTGCTCCCTCCGGTTGAGCGCACAATTGACACTGTCACGCTGCTGGCGCTGGCCTGGGCCTTTGTTACGATGGACGATCCGACCCTGCTGCGCCGCAACTTCGTCCCCGACCTGATTGCGGGCGGCATGGCCGGTGTGGCGCTGGCGGGCTTCATCGGCACGTACTACTACTGGCTCTCAGTCATGCCATTGGGTGAACCGTTCAATGGGCTCTGGATCGATACCGCATGGAGCATCGCCCAGATCGCGCTGGCAATTGCCGGGCTGCTGGTGATGATGGGCCGCCTGCGCTATATCTTCGACCCGGTGCTGAAGGGCCTGCTGCTGGTCGTGCTGGCCGGGGCGGCTGGCTTGCAGGTGTTCGATGGGGGCTTTGGCGATGTGGCCGCTGCAGTGCGCGTAGGCCAGTTGGTCGCCATCCCGATGCTGGCCGCCGTGACGTATCGCCATGTCGTGGAGCAACTGCTGCACTGGGATGCGTTCGAGCCTGCGGGTTCCCCGGCAGCAGCCGATCCGGATCGCACAGTCGTCTCGCAGCCCGTCCCGGTGGATGCCATGCCTGTGCAGGTGGTGGCACCCGTATCTGCTGCCGCCGCGGCAGGCCCGGTTTCCCCGGTCAGCCCGGTCGGTGAGACCGTGCGCGCACCTTCACCCGATCCACGCAAAATCAGGGCTGACGTGCGCCCCGCACTGCTTGAAGTGATCGAAGTGATCGGCGGGATGCTGCACACACTCGAAGAGCGTGAGATCGTGCGTGAAGCCACACGGGTCGTTGCCACCATTCTGCGCGCCGACCTGTGTGTGCTGGTGGTAATTGACGAGGCCTCTCAACAGGCGGGCATTATCGGTGGGTATGACAACATTGCCCAGTCTTTTCTGCCCCAGGCAGTACTCGACCTCGGTAAGCATCCTACGATACTGAACGCGCTGGGCCGCCTGCGGCAGGTGCGGCTGACGCCGCAGCGCAACAGTGAGGAGCTGGCTGACTTCTACGAGAAGCTCTTTATCTCCCACGAGGGGCCGCTGTATTACCAGCCGATGATCAACGGTGAGGAACGGATCGGGGTGATTGCGGTCGGTTCACCTTATTCGGAGCGGTCGCTCAGTGACGAAGAACGCAACATCCTCGACCGCCTCGGCCCGCTGGTGACCGGTATTCTGCTGAACGCCGAGAAGTACCAGGACATCCGTGAAGAATACGAGCGCTCCAGCGGCGAGCGTGAAACCGAACTGGTGAACCTCTCTGACCGGCTGACCGCGACCTCCGCTGAACTGAACTCGGCGCGGCGGCAGAACGAGGAGATGAAGGTCTATATCCGTGACATGCACCGCCAGATGCAGAGCGGGGCCAGCCAGCAGGAGAACGTCAGACAGCAGATGCAGGCGATGCTGGCAGAGGTCGAACGCCTGCGGCAGGCCGCAGAAGAAGCCGACACCCTGCGCCAGCAGTCCGAAACACTCCGGCAGCGTCATGATGACCTCAGCCGTCAGTTGGAGGTTCTCAAGGCCGATCAGGCCGAGACAGAGCAACTGCGCGTGGATAACCAGTCTCTGTTGCAGAACGCGCAGGAACGCGGGCTGGAAGTCAGCCGCCTGCAGGCCGAACTGGAGCAGGTCAAACAGCAGGCGCTTGCCAGCGGCGCAGTTCTGTTCGCGGGTACTTCACCGGAAGGCGATCTGCTCCGGCAGCAGTTTGAGGAGTCGCAGCGCTCTACGCGCATGGAGATTGCCTCCCTGCGGGCGCGGCTCACCGAAGCCTCGATCAGCCAGCAGGAGGTCGCTTTCCTGCAGGAACAGCTTGGCTCTAAAGCGCGTGAAGCCATCGCCCTGCAGACCCGTCTCAATGAGGCGCTCGTGGTGGTGGACGCGCTGCGTGAGCAGGTACAGGGTGGCGGACGCGGAACCCTGCCGGAGTTTGCCACGCTCCAGGAGCGAATCAGCGCGCAGATGGCCGAGATCGCGGAACTGAAGCGACAGTTGCAGGAAACACAGGCTCATGTGACGCTGGACGACGCGGCCCGGCGTGAGGCCGCCTCAGTCGAGCAGGGTGACCGGGACGCGGTACGGCGACTGGAAGCCCAGCTTGCGGATCGGGCCTCGCTGATCGAAACGCTCGAAGCACAGTTGAATGAAAAGGCGCGCGGCATTGCCGAACTCAAAGCGCACATGGGGGAGGTCGATACGGCGCTGCGCAACCTGGAGCGCCAGTTGACCTTCAAGACGGAAGAAGTCACGCGGCTGCAGGCCAGCCTCGCGGAGACGCGGACTCAAGCGCAGGAGCGCATCGCGGCGCTTCAGGCCGGGTTGGAGAGCGGTGTGCATGTCTCCGGAGAGGTCGATCAGGCGCAGGTGAGCGCGCTGCAGGCTGAACTGGACGAGAAATCCACGGCGGTAGCGGTGCTCGAAGCACAGCTTGCAAACGCCCGGCATGCCATGCAGAGCCTTGAGCAGCAGCTCACCGCGACAAGCAGCGCCGTCGATGCCGCTATCATCGGCGCAGGGCGTGGCGACTCTCATGACGAGGTGAGTGCTTCACTCGCACAGGAACTCCGCACCCCGATGAGCTCGATCATGGGCTACACCGAACTTCTACTGCGGGAATCTGTCGGTATTCTCGGTTCACTGCAGCGGAAGTTCCTCCAGCGTGTCAAGGCGAACACCGAACGCATGGGGACGCTCCTCGATGACCTGATCCGCATCACCGCACTCGATACCGGCCAGATTGAACTCAGGCCGGAGACGGTGGACATCGAGTTTGTGGTCGAAGAGGCTATCACCAACTACGCGAATCAGTTTCGTGAAAAGGGGCTGGTGCTGCGGATGGCGCTGGCAGAAAATATGCCACCGATCGTCGCCGACCGTGAGGCCGTGTTGCAGGTGCTCGGCCACCTGCTGTCAAACGCGGGGTTGGCCTCCCCGATCGGAGGCGAAGTCCAGTTAACCGTGCGGACGCAGCGTGATGAACTGGCTCACGCGGACGGATCGACGTTGCTCGCCGAGTGCCTTTATGTCTCGGTGGAGGATTCCGGCGGCGGGATCGCGCCGGAGATGTTCGACCAGGTATTCGACCGGCGCTATCGAGCGGAAAATCCGCTGATCGAGGGGCTTGGCGACACAGGGGTAGGCATGGCGCTGGCGCGATCGCTTATGGACGTGCAGCACGGGCGTATCTGGCTGGAGAGCGAGGCAGGTCATGGTTCGACCTTCCATGTCCTGCTGCCGCTCAAGCCGCTCAATGAGGACGCGACATGAGACCCTCGCCTGGCCAGCAGGTCATCACAGCGATGATCGTGCTGGCGGTGGTTCTGATGACTGTCGTGCTGGGTGCTGTGATGGCTCTGAGTGACAGCCGGAGAGAAGGTGCTGCCGCTCTGCCATCGTTTGCTGCGCCCGTATCCGGCATCACAGCCGCTCTCAGCGCAACCGCCACATCGCTGAAGCCCACAGCCCCCACGCAGGGTGTTTCCGCTACCCCCTCAGCGACACTCTACGTGACGGAAGCAGGCGAATCCGCCCCGGCGGCTACCGCCTCAAATCTGAGGCCCATCGTTGCCACACTCTCCGTCACCGCTATCCCCGAGGCGTCACTGCCCGGCAGTCTGCCGGAAGCGGCTGCCCCAACCACCGGCCCGACCGCCACGCAAACCTCAACAGACGGAGCCTGCTCCAACCCGGACTCGCGCATCACATCACCGCCTGTTGGCGCCGTTCTGCGGGATGTGGTCGAGTTCATCGGCACGGCGCGGCTGCCCGAAGGGTTTGACTACTACAAGTTCGAGATCCGGCCCGACAGGGTCTCTACCGCGGCGGATTTCGTCACCATCAATACCTGGCACACTCCGGTGACGAACGGCACACTGATGCAGCTGGATACCCGCGCCTTCCCGAATGGCGGCTACTGGATACGTCTGGTTGTCGCGGACACCACCGGCAATTACCCGGAGCGGTGCTCCAACTTCTACACGATTCGCAACTGAGGTCAGCGAGCTTCCGGGGTGGCGCCGTCCTCATGGTGAATCTGTGCGAGAAGCTCCACCAGCGTACCGGTGACGGAGCGGGCAGGCGTGGTGATCTTGGGGGTGTAGCGTTCATCGCCAGGCTGGCAGCCAGGCTGATCAGCGAAAATTTCAAAGATACCGGGCCGGGGGCAGAAGATATACACGGAACGGGGTGTGCCGCCCGGTTTCAGACGCAGGGCGTTCAGTGCGAGGCCGGGGCGTATAGTACGAAAAGCGGGGTCTTCCGCCAGTGCGTTCACCAGGCGGAGCATGGCGCCACCACACTGCCGGTCGCTGGCTGCGGGAGAGGCCGCCATACGCCGGTAGAATTCGCTGATACGCTTCCAGTTACGGCCCCAGCCAGCCATCAGGCCATGCGCTCCGGGTGCAGGAAAGCAGGTAAGCTCAGTATAGCGCGTTTGTGCGGACCTGTGGGGTGCGGAACAAAACGAACAGACAGGGCCCGGCGTGTGACACGTGCCGGGCCCTTATGATGCTCAGGACAAATGGTGATGGCAGGTTAACTGCTCAGTGCCAACAGAGCCTTCTGCGCGATCTGGAAGATCGGAGCTGGTATTATGCCGATAGCGAACGTCCCTATGGTGGTGATTGCCAGCGCGGCCAGCAGCGCGGGCTGGGGGGCGGCGTGGCCTTTCCCTTCGCGCATGTACATCATGATGACGACACGGATGTAGTAGAAGGCGCTCACAACACTCGTCAGCACCCCAACGATCACCACGGCCAGCAGCAGCGGGTCACGGGATGCACCCATCAGCGCGGCCTGGAAGACAAAGAACTTACCCACCATACCTGCACTCGGCGGGAGGCCTGTGAGGGAAAGCATGAAGAGCAGCATAGCCGCCGCCATCAGTGGGCGGCTGTGCGCGAGGCCGGAAAAGTCGGTGATCGCCGTCCCGCTGCCATCATTATGCTCGATGGCGATAATAACCGCGAACGCACCCAGGTTGGTCAGGGCATAGGTGAACAGGTAGAAGGCTGCTGCACTCGCCGCAAAGGGTGCAACATCAGCGAACTGTGCCGCAGCCACCGCTACGAGGATGTACCCGGCATGGGCGATGCTGGAGTAGGCCAGCATGCGTTTGATGTCGGTCTGTGAAACGGCAATGAAGTTGCCAAGGATCATGGTGAGCAGCGCGAGCACCGCGATAATCGTTCCCCACTCAGCAGAGATGGAGGGGAAGGCGGTGATCAGCACGCGCAGAAGCGCAGCAAAGCCACCAGCCTTCGCGCCCACGGACATGAACGCAGTCACCGGGGTCGGTGCACCCTGGTAGACATCGGGCGTCCACATGTGGAAGGGGGCAGCCGCCACCTTGAAGCCCAGTCCGACCAGCACCAGGCCCAGGCCGATCACGGCGAACGTCATGTTCGGTGCGTCACCGGCAAGTGCGCCCAGGATACCGGTCAACGCAGTCGTTCCGGTACCGCCATAGATCAGCGCAATACCGTATACGAAGAAGCCGCTGGCGAATGCACCAAGCAGAAAGTACTTCATTGCCGCTTCTTCTGAACGGATGTCAGGTTTTGCCAGCCCGGAAAGAACGTACAGCGGGATACTGAGCAGTTCCAACGCGAGAAACACGACGATCATATCGGCTGCGGCGGACATCAGCATCATGCCGGTGGTGGTAAAGAGCAGCAGCGTGTAGTACTCGCCGCGTTCAATACCGCGCCGGGACAGGTAGTTCACAGCGAGCAGGATGCTGACAAACGCGCTGAACAGAAACACCGCCTGGAGAAAGAGTGCGAACCCGTCAGCGACAAACATGCCGTTGAACGCGATCAACGGCTGCTGTCCGCTTGCGGCAAACTGGATGCCAAGCACCACCCCCGCGCCTACCAGTCCGACGAGTGACAGCCAGGCAGTCCAGTGCTTGTGGCCGGAAGGAATAAACAGGTCGGCGGTCAGCACTACAATCGCCCAGCCTGCTACGATGAGCATGGGGAGGGCAGCCGCCAGGTTAAACGAAGCCAGCGTTGGCAGTTCCATGAGGTAGCCTCCGGGCCCTTACGGCAGCACTGCCATGGCAGGCAGCGCGTGAACCAGCGCCTGCACCGAGGCCGTCATCACGTTGAAGAACGGGCTCGGGAAAATGCCGATCCAGAAAATCAGAACAAGCAGTGGTAGCAGCGATACGAGTTCACGGGCAGAGATGTCCTTGAGTGAGCGGTTCGCCTCGACTGTTACCGGGCCGAGGAAGACCTTCTGGAACATCGTCAGCAGGTAGATAGCCGCACCGATCACGCCCAGCGTTGAGAGTGCGGTGAGCAGCACAGAGCCGGGAATCCCCGCAAGCTGGAAGCCAAAAGCACTGGAGTTGAACGCCCCCATCAGGATAGTGAACTCGCCCACAAAGCCATTCAGGCCGGGCAGGCCCATCGAGGAGAGGGTGACGATCAACATCAGTGCGCTGTAGACGGGCATTACCTGCCAGATTCCGCCAAACTGCGCCATATCACGAGTATGGCGGCGTTCGTAGATCATGCCAACCATAAGGAACAGCGCACCCGTGCTCAGGCCATGGTTGACCATCTGCAGGATAGCACCCTGAATACCGATTTCGTTGAGCGCGAACAGGCCCAGCATCACGAAGCCGAGGTGGCTGACGGAAGAGTAGGCAACCAGCTTCTTCACGTCTGTCTGCGCGAAGCTGACCCATGCCCCGTAGATGATGCCAATCACTGCCAGCACCGCAATCGCCGGGGCGAAGAACTGTGACGCTTCCGGGAAGAGTGGGATGTTGAAGCGCACAAAGCCGTAGGTCCCCATCTTGAGGAGTACACCGGCCAGGATGACAGAGCCGGCGGTCGGCGCTTCGACGTGGGCATCCGGCAGCCACGAGTGCAGCGGCCAGATCGGGACTTTGATAGCGAAGGCAATCGCAAAGCCGAGGAAGAGCCAGCGGGCCGCATTGGTACCGATACCAAGGTCCATACCGATCAGGTCTGGCAGAAGGAACGTCCCGCCCTTGATCCCAAGGAACAGGATGGCAAGGAGCATCAGGATAGAGCCCGCCTTCGTGTACAGGAAGAACTTGATTGAGGCATACTGCCGGTTGCTGCCACCCCAGATGCCGATCAGGAAGTACATCGGGACAAGCGTGAACTCCCAGAAGACGTAGAACAGGAACATGTCCTGTGCCAGGAAGACACCCAGCATCGCGGTCTCGAGCAGGACGAGGAAGGCGTAATATTCCTTCACCCGCTCCTCGACCGCCGTCCACGAAGAAATCACAACGATCGGGCCCAGCAGGGTAGTGAGCAGCACCAGCCACAGGCTCAGGCCATCCACGCCCAGCGCATAACTGATGCCCGCCGTCGGGATCCACGGAATCGCGCCGGCAAAGAACAGTTCAGAACTGCTCTGATAGGGCGCCGAAAGCAGAGCGAGCGAGACCACAAACGTGACCAGCGTGAAAAACACGGCGGTCCACTTGATGAAGTTCTCCTGGGTGCGCGGGGTAAGGATGATCACCAGGAACCCTACTACCGGTATCGCCAGCAGGACTGTCAGGAAGGTTGGAAACACGGTTTCCATCGACATAAATACTCCTTGCCGTGTTGCTGTTCAGGCACCAGCACCGCACTCGGCGTGGTTGTTGCGTCAGGATATCAGAAAGCGAACGACCAGAAAGACCATGATGGCGACGACGCCTGCCACCACGAGCAGTGCATAGTTCCGTACATAGCCGGTCTGCGTCCGGCGTACCTCACGCGAGGTGCCGTTGACCAGGCTGGCTATCCCATTCACCGCGCCATCCACCACGCCCTGATCGATGGGCTTGCTGAGGATGACCGCCCAGGCACGGAACGCCTCGGCAATGATGCTGTCATGGACAAAGTTATGCCAGAAGTTCCAGTCCACCACATTCGCCAGATAATTTCCGATGGCATGGTAAGGCTGGATGAACACAGCGAAGTACAGTTCGTCCACATACCACTTCCGGTTCAGGAAGGTAAAGACCGGGCCAGCCACCGCGAGCGGGTCCGCGGCATTTGGGTCAGTAGACGGGCGCCGCCCGTAGACCAGCCAGCCAAGCAGGATCGCACCGACTGCCAGCGCGGTTGAGATCAGCGCGACGGTGATGTTGAAACTGCCTACATGCGCGTACTGTACGCTGTGCTCCAGCCAGTAGCCGAGTTGATGAAAGCCGTCGAAGGGTAGATTCATCAGGCCACCCAGCACGGAAAGGCTTGCCAGCACAACAAGCGGGGCCGTCATCGTCGCCGGGCTTTCGGATGCATGTTCCGCTGCCGGGGTACGTGGCTTGCCGAAGAAGACCATGAAGATCTGGCGCGTCATGTAGAAGGCCGTCATGACGGCCGCCGCGCTCAGGACAATATAGATGACGGTGTTCTCCTTGAAGGCGTCGAGCAGGATTTCGTCCTTGCTCCAGAAGCCCGCCAGAGGGAAGATGCCTGCCAGCGCGAGCGCGCCGATGATATACGTCCAGCCGGTCAGCGGCATCTTCCGGAGCATACCACCCATATTCCGCATGTCCTGCGGGTCAACATGGGCGTGGTGCTCATCGTGGCCCTCGTGTCCATGTTGCTCGTCGTGTCCGTGCCCGCCGCGGAAATCGCCCAGCATCCCGCGCTCCATGCCCTGGATAACCGAGCCAGAGCCCTTGAAGAGCAGTGCCTTAAAGAAGGCATGGGTCGCGAGGTGGAAGATGCCCGCGATATACCCGCCAAGGCCGACCGCCGCGATCATGAAGCCAAGCTGGCTGATAGTAGAGTAGGCGAGTACTTTCTTAATGTCGAACTGGGCGACTGCGATAGTCGCCGCTACGAGCGCGGTCGCAGCACCCACGTAGGCGACAAAGTCCGCGCTGAACGGAGCCATGTGATAGAGCACATTGCTCCGGGTGATCATATAGACGCCCGCGGTGACCATTGTGGCGGCATGGATCAGCGCGCTGACCGGGGTTGGGCCGGCCATTGCGTCCGGAAGCCATACAAATAGCGGGATCTGGGCGCTCTTACCGGTCGCACCGAGCAGCAGGAAGAGGGTGATTGCTGTGACAATTGCCGTCAGGGGGAGCGTACCGGGGCCTAACTCGATCGGGGTCGTGAAGATACCGGCCTCACCGCCCTCATGGCCGCTCTCAGCCTCCGCTGCTTCCGCGGCAGGTTTTACGGTATCTTCGGGCTCTTCGCTCGCGTCACTGCGCGGCAGTCCGGTGGTCGTGATCGTCAGGCATTCCGCCTGTGAGGATTCCTTCATGCACTCGGCGCGCGCGAAGACATTGCCGAACTCCAGTGAGCCGAATGTCCAGAAGATCAGGAAGATCGCCAGCAGCATGCCAAAGTCGCCGACGCGGTTAGCAATGAATGCCTTCTGTGCAGCGGCGGCGTTTTCAATCCCTTTGAATACACCATTGGCCTGCCTGTGCGGATCATCGTACCAGAAGCCGATCAGCAGGAAGCTGCACAGCCCGACGAGTTCCCAGCCGACGAACATCATCAGGTAGTTGTTCCCGGTGACGAGAATCAGCATTGAGCCAAGGAACAGGTTGAGATAGGTGAAGAAGCGCGAGTAGCGGCGCCGCTTCAGGTCGAGTGTATCCGCGACGGAGAGGCCCCATTCGTGCGCTTTCACGTCTACGTCGTAGTCCATGTAGCCAATCGCGTAGATGTGGATCAGTGTTCCGACGCCGGTGACAACCAGCATCATCACCGAGGACAGGGTATCGACCTTGAAGGTCCACGGCACGAAGAGAACATGCTTGCCGACTTCGATATTGAGCAGCGTCAGGAAGGGCACTTCTGTGCCTTCCGGGTGTGACATCAGGGCAAACAGCATCAGCACCGCGATGGCAAAGGCTGTGCCAGCGATGATCGACGCAATGACACCGGGGGCTTTGCTGCTCTGCGCAGGCATCAGCAGCCGCCCGAAGAAGGCGTTGATCAGCACACCAGCGAACGGGATGATGACGATCAATGGGATGAGCGAGAACAATCCTTGCATAAGGCTACCTGCCCTGTGTGTAAGTCATAGCCATGAGACGGATGCAGCCGCGAGGCTCGTCAGCCTTCCATCTGGTGCAGTTCATCGATGTCAATGCTCTGGCGGCTGCGGAAGATCGTCACGATCAGCGCCAGGCCCACAGCGACTTC
>JADZAD010000002.1 GCA_020852775.1 Anaerolineae bacterium | reverse complement strand
GTCTGTGGCACTGAACACGGCCCGCGATTCCGGGGCGCTCCGGCTGGTGGTATCCGCTGGTGCGGTTAACGAGCAGGTTGTGTTCAGCACATATGTCGATCCGACCACTGGCCGAGTACCGTTTTTCGCGGATAGCCGCACACGGCAGGCGGTCGCCAGCGCCTTCAACCGGGCGGGCCTGGCAAACAGCCTGACGGTGGGCCTCATGCCGGCGCTGGAGAGTTGGATTCCGGTGGAGCACTGGGCGCACCGCACAGCCACGCCGCGCGCGCATGACCCGGCCCTGGCGGCACAGCTTCTCGATCAGGCGGGCTGGGTGGATGGTAACGGTGATGGTATCCGCGACTATGCCGGTGAAGGTGGTACTTACGCCTGCCAGCGCGGCGGCTGGAGCATCGAGCCGGGGACGCCGTTCACGCCGACGGTGGTGATCCCTGCCGGGGATACCCTTCGTGCCCAGATCGCGGCCCAGTTGCAGGTTGAACTGCGGGCGGTGGGGATTGACCTGCAGATCGTCGCAGTTGATCCCTCCACGCTCTTTGCCGCGGGCGGGCCGCTGGCCCGGCGTGATTTTGATCTTGCGTTGTATTCAAGCGCGATCAGGCCCGACCCCGATGGACTGACGCGCTGGGTAGGGGCGGACGTTTACCGCCATCCGATTGAACTGAACCCGGTTCATCGCTGGCAGCTTGAAGATCGCTGGCTGGTGACGGAGCAGCTTATCGAGCGCATCGCGCCAGACAGTACCCCGCGGCTGGCCAATGACTATCAGGGCCTGAATACCGGTGGGTGGTGCCAGGATGAAGCGAATCTGCTGATTGTCGCTGCGACCGAAGCCACCTCGCAGGCGGAGCGACAGGTGCTCTATGAACAGCATGAGGCAATCGTCGCGGAAGAAGTGCCTGTGCTGCCGCTCTTTTCCAGGCCACGCATCGCTGCTGCTGCGCCGTATGTATGCGGTATCGTACCCGTGCCGTATGGGCCGCTGCTGTGGAATATCAGCACATGGTATCTTGATGAATCCGGGACGTGCGCGCGCTAGGGGTATCCTGTGCCCGCGTATGACTTCGACGAACAGCATGAGATCGGCAAGCGAGCCGAGGCCTTCCTCGACAGCATCTTCATGGCGCGAGGCCACCTGATACAGCCGGCGACCCGCGGTCAGCAGCGCCTCGGCATCGACCGGGTGTTTCTCAGGGATGGCAAAGTTGCACTGGTCGAATACAAGACAGACAACCTTGCGCACCGAACCGGGCACGTTTTTGTCGAAACGATCTCGGTGGATTCTGAAGGGCGGGCGGGCTGGGCCTACACCAGCACGGCTGACTTTATCGTCTATTATGTCCCCGGTAACAGTATCGCCTATGTGATCCCCGTGGCAGTGCTCCGCGAGGCCGTCAGCGACTGGGCGAAGCGCTACCCGGAGCGCTCCGCCCGGAATGACAGTTATGCTACCCACGGCATCCTGGTGCCGCTGGAGGAATTCGCGAAGCGGGCCAGCCAGGTGCTCAAGATCAATGGCAGGCTGGCCCCCTGATGCGGCTGCTCTGGATCAGGCGGGGCGTGCTGCCGCAGACGGGCCGCGGCCTGCCAGTACCCCGCCCACGACCAGTGCCAGCACCAGCGCACCGGCCAGAGCCAATGCGGGCGTCGCCACCGCCGGGAGCACACCCTGATGGCGGACGCCAATACCCGCGAACGCCCAGACTAACACCAGCACATACGGGATGTCAAAGCGCCGGAGGGCGAAGAAGCCACCGAGCGCCGCGCCAATCGCCAGCATGGTCACCGTCCATGCCTCCGGACTGATGCCGAATCCATCCCATCCGATCTTGAAGAGCAGCACGGAGACGTTCGCAATCGTTGCCACCGAAATCCAGCCCAGGTAGACCCGGAACGGGATTGATACCGCCCAGGTATCCGCGGCGCTGAGTGACCCCGCTGCCCGGATTCGCAGGTAGATGGCAATCAGCAGGCCGAGCAGAGCCAGCATCACCAGCACACTGACCGGAATGAAGTCGTAGTGCCAGAGCACGATCCAGCCGGAGTTCATCAGCCCGCTCAGGATGTACACCGTGCCGATGCGCTCCAGCAGCGGATTCTCGCGCTGGGAAGGCAGTGCCTGGTAAATAGTGTAGGCGATCAGGCCGAGGTAGATCACGCTCCAGATGCTGAAGACATAGCCGGCGGGGGTGAACAGCACCGGGTAGCTGTCCGATATCTCCGCGGTGGTGCGACCGTTCAGCGGAACGAGAGTTGCCGCCGAGTTCATTACCAGGGTGAGGACAGTAGTGGCAATAACAAGAAACTGCCGGGTGACGGAGCGTGACATGGGTGACCTCCAGTGTGAGTCAGGAAGAGCATAGCAGCCGATCAACTGCTGCGCGAATGACGCCAGGTTCAACTTTCATCTGCAGGAAGATGGGCAAGATGCTTCTGCAGGCCCCATGAGGGTTCATGGACGTGGTGAGTGTTCCCGTCCGGGTCGACATAACTCCAGTGGCCCGGAATGTCAGTGAAGACGCGGTAACCAAGGCGTTCGTAGAGCTGACGGGCGCGCAGGTTGTCACGGGCAACCGCGATGGTTGCCCAGCGGAATCCGCGAACCTGCATCATGGATTCACCCTCCGCGATCAGGCGGGTACCGATACCATATCCGCGCAGCGGCGCGAGCACCCGCAAAGCGTAATGATAGGCCCGGGTGTGCCCATCGGCGAAGATCAGGTTGCCGGCCCCGAAATGGATGAAAAGATGTCCGACCGGGTAGCCATTCAGATCAGCAACCAGAATCT
>JADZAD010000001.1 GCA_020852775.1 Anaerolineae bacterium | reverse complement strand
GCTCGACCGGGTGATCTGCTGCTATGACGACATGCCCGCGCTGGTCAGCCGCTCAACCGCACTGGCGGCAAGAGCCTACGCGGTAGTACTGCCGATTGATAGCTGGGCCGCGCGGCTGGCCGTGTGGGGCCAGCACCGCCTCGCCGGCCTGTTCGGCTGGCAGTACCGCATGTTCGCCCACTCCACCCGCGAGGTCGATGCGCTCGCGCAGGCCGCCGGGCTGGAGCGCCGCTTCTACCGCCGGATGGGCATCTGGCAGGTGATCGTCTACGGGCGCACGGGCTGACCGCGCCCCCGCCACCACCATCCAGCCACGACTAGCACCAGCACCGCCACAGCGATCCCCAGCGGCACAAGCAGCCGCGGCAGGAAGACCGCCGTCATTCCCCCGTACCCCAGCAGCATCACGGCCAGCGTCAGCAGATACAGCAGGCGCTGCGGACGGCGGAAATCGCCGTAGAACAGGTACGCCCCACCCAGCAGCGGGAGCAGCGCCGTAAGTGGCAGCAGATACGCGAAGGCGTAATCCGCGAAGCCACGCGGCGGCAGGACACAGCCTGACAGGTACTGCGGTGGGAAGCCATCCTCCGGCAGCGGTGTCACAGCGATCAGCACCAGCCGGCGCTCGCCGGAGGGCGGCAGCGGCACGATTGCGCTGGCCTCGCGACGCTCGGTCGCGGGTACGTCCAGTTCGGTGATCCGCGGCTCCTGCACCGTCACATGGAGCGAATCCGAGCCTGAGAACAGCTCGAACGAGACCTGGTAGCGCATCGCCACCACCGACTCCGGGAGCCGGACCGCCGCCTGTGCCAGCCCGGCATCAGTCACCGTGCAGTTGGCACGGCCGGGATAGAAGGGCGCGACCGGGCGTACCACGGCCAGTTCGGTCCAGTCGTTGGCAAATGGGCCAAACCCGGTCAGAAAGACAATCACCGCGTACAGCAGGCCGAGCAGATACACCCCCTGCCCGGCACAGCCACGACGGCGGTCACGAGAGGTGGCTTGCTCCACCATGGTCAGCCTCACTTCGCTAAATCACCCCTGCCCGCGCCCAAGCAGTGCCTCCAGGTCGTCGAGCACTCCCGAACACACGTGCATTGTCTCGAAGCGGCGATCGGCATGCACATAGTCGTCGAACAGGGTCAGCCGGACTTTCTCCGGCCCAATCACCGTGCCCAGCTTGTCAGCAAAGATCACTGACTGCTGCAATGGCACTACGGCGTCCTGTTTGCCATGCTGAATTACAAAGGGCGGGCAGGCTGGTGTGATGAAGGTCTCGGGGTTGGCAAGCGCGGCCAGGTCGGGTGCTTCAGCCACCGGAATGCCGAGGTACCAGTCCAGCGCATTATCCCCCGGCACGAGGTGATCCGGGCCGGGGGGGAACCCCGCCTCGATGAGCATCTCCCGCATACGGGTGAAATCCGTCGGGCAGAACCAGATCATGCAGGCGTCGAGGTGCACCGGGTAGCCCGCGTTCCCCATCGCATCGTCTTCGAGTCCCTCGGCGTGCTCATGCCCGGTGGTTGCCAGCATCGCCACGAGGTTCGCCCCCGCGCTCATGCCCCAGCCGATCACGCATGACGGATCGAGGTTGTAATGTGCCGCATTCGCCCGGATGAAACGCAGCGCCGCCTTGCCTTCCTGTACCTGCCGCGGGAAGATCGCCTCACCGCTCAGGGTGTAGTTGATCGCGCAGACCGCGTAACCGCGCTTCAGCCCTTCAAGCGGCGGGTAAGTCTCGTAGTCGTTCTTGGTCCCGGCATAGAACCCGCCCCCGTGCGCGAACATTATCACAGGGAACGGCCCCTCCCCGTCGTTCGGCAGGTAGATGTCCATCAGCGCGCGCGGGCAGCCCACCGCGTAAGGCACATCCAGCCACTTTCGCCGGATGTAGCGTGTATCGAGCAGCGGATTGGCGTGCGGCTCGCGGGGTTTACCCGGTTTCCGCCTTCCATCGTACTTCTCCAGCACGTCTTTAACCGGCATCATCATCCTCGTTTCTCAGATCGTCATCCCGGCGCCCGGTGACAACAAACAGGGTGTCCTCGGGCCGGGCGGGTTCCGGGGTGAACTCATGCAGCACACGCACATCGACCAGCCCGGCCCGCTCGAACAGATAACGCGCCTCAACCTGTGTGTACGAGCGTGTCGCTCGCAGCTTCCGGTGCAGTTCCTCAGCCACCACGACCCCACCCACCACCTTCTGGTACAGGTCTTCGGTATGCTCACACATGATCTCCGGGTCGAAGCGCGACCGGGCGCTGCGGCGGAAGGTAACGCCGTCAGGCCGGGTGGCCTCGGCCTCCCACTCGCTCTCCAGCGGATCGCCCTCCTCCCACAGCGTCATCACCGAGGCGGCAAGCAGCCCGCCAGGCAGCAGGTGCTCAACGAGCCGCCCCAGCGCGCGGTTCACCAGACCGGGCGCGGTCAGAAGCTGGATGGAGGAGGAGGGGACAAGGATCGTGCGGTAGCAGCGTGGCAGGGCCAGCGCCTCGACTGGCTGCTCGTACAGGGTGGGCGTGAGGCTCCGTTCCGCGGCCTGGCGCCGGCAGAGCGCGAGCATCTCCGGGGAGTAATCGACGCCGTCGATGTCGATCCCCTGTTCGAGGTAATCGAGCAGCAGCCGGCCCGTGCCGCAGCCAACATCCAGCACCGGCTGGCCATGCCGCCGGATCAGGTCGAGATAAAAGAGTCGATCTGGCCAGCCGGAGGTATCTCCACGCAGCACGTCCCACGCCTCCGCCATCAGGCCATGGTATTCATAATCCGGTTCAGGCATCGGCACAGCACCTCTCTGGGAGTTCTGCTGGCATCATGTGGCGTACTGAATCCGTCGGTCAATCGCTGCGCCTGTCCGCAGCCTCGGGCGCGTACTGCCACACATCAAGGTGTGTCTGCGCCCATTTCAGCCACGTGGATTCCCAGCCATCATCATCGGGCAGAGCACTACCATCAGGCAGGACAGTGGCCCTGAGCATTGCACCCACGATCCGGGCGCCAGTGAAGTTCGCTTCACGGAAATCCGCGCCAGTGAGGTTCGTATGGCTCAGGTTCGCACCGGTCAGGTCTGTCCCGGTGACTTTCGCGCGGGTCAGGTTGGCGCCTCGCAGGTCGGCGTCCCTGAGTTCGGCCCCCCAGAGTGCCGCATCAGTGAGATCAGCTCCCACGATCTTTGTACGGGTCAGATCGCAGGCTCTCAGCCGCGCACCACGGAGGTTGGCCTCCGTGAGGCTGGCCCCCCACAGGGTCGCGCCAGTGAGGACAGTATCCCTGAGATCGGCCTCGTGAAGTTCGGCGCTCCTGAGCCGGGCGCCTCTGAGGTTGGCACCTGCGAGCGTTGCCCTTGCCAGTCGGGCTTCGCGCAGATTAGCGTCCCTCAGGCGGGCCCCTCTGAGATCCGCACCCGTGAGAACCGCCCCCCTGAGGTCAGCATCCGCGAGATTGGCATGGCTCATATTCATCCGGCTCATCTCGATCCCCTGTGCGCTGATGAGGCCTGCCCGGGCGAGGGCTTCCACAACAGCACACCGCCGCGGGGTATCATCCTTCATCGTCACCAGAATAGCATCCGCTCTGGCCCTGGCCTGCGCCAGAAGCTGCTGGCGCTCTTCACCGGGCGGCACTTCGAGGTCATGAAGAAGCCGGGTGAGTCCCTCCAGATAGGCGCGCAGTGCTGTTTCGCGGGCACGTTCCGCCTCCCGGCGATGTGCCCGCAGGGTGATTACCCCGCTCACGACGAGAGCCGGAATGAGCAGCAGGCCGATCAGCAGCAGCCAGGCCAGCGGAGTATTGGCTACCTCACCCGCGGAGGCTGCCCGGATGGTGATGGCGGCCAGCCCACAACTGCTGCCCACCGCCAGTGCCAGCCCGGTGATGGCTAATCCGGCCCGGCCAGCAGTCCACCCACCGGACTTACCGGTTGTGCTTCGCCAGAACGCCAGGAACCGCTGTTTGAGCCCGTTCATTCCCTCGCCTTCTTCCCGGCGTGGGTGTCAGCACACCCTTCCCAACCGGATCAGCCTTTCGGGTGCCTGCCTTTCCGATCCTTCTGCTCGCTCTTCTGTTGCTCAGTCGGGGCGTCATTCTGAGTATCCACATCCTCCCGCTTCCGGCGCCCAAACAGCCCGCCGCGAATCACATAAGCCATCAACTCTGCTGCTGAGAGCGACGGCTTTCCACGGGGGTCCCGTGCCAGAATCCGGGTTTCGTCATCGTCCGTCATCGCCACAATCCTTTCCTGCTGATACCGCCATCATCTATTCGATCTCTATCAGGATACACCAGACCGGATGATGGCGGGAATCTCTCCCCCTGTACACAGGCCGCCGGATCGGGTAAAACAACAGCACGACCGCCGAGCACCTTACCGGAGCCGTACCTTGCAGACCCTCAGCCACCTTTTTGACAACAACCAGCAATGGGCCACGCGCATGACCGCCGATAATCCACATTTCTTTGAGACGCTGGCGGCCCAGCAGGCCCCGGAATACCTGTGGATCGGCTGCGCGGACAGCCGCGTACCAGCCAACGAGATCATCGGGCTGCTGCCCGGTGAGGTCTTTGTCCAGCGCAACATCGCCAACCTGGTGCTGCACACCGACCTGAACTGCCTTTCCGTCATCCAGTACGCCGTGGAGGTGCTGCGAGTCCGGCACATCATCGTGTGCGGCCACTACGGCTGCGGCGGGGTGCAGGCGGCGATGCGCAATCAGGAACTGGGCCTGATCGACAACTGGCTGCGCCACCTCAAGGATATCTACCAGAAGCATGCGCCTGTGCTGGACGCGCTGCCCGAAGCCGCACGGTTTGACCGCTTCTGCGAACTCAACGTCATCGAGCAGGTGCACCATGCCTGCCAGACCACCATCGTGCAGGGCGCGTGGCGTCGCGGCCAGCCCCTCGCGGTGCATGGCTGGGTCTACGGCCTGCAGGACGGCCTGCTCAAGGACCTGGGGGTGCATCTCTCCGGCCCCGATGATCTGGAGGCGCTGTACAGAGTGGGGCCGGCGTAGCGGGCTGAACCGGGATTGGGGCAGGCTCAGAGTGTCAGTACAACAGTGCGGCTCTTTGTCTCCTCCCCGCCCCCGGATATAATGAACTTGTGGCGCGGAGCCCTTCCGTGCCGCCGCTCTGGTTCTCCATCCCCTATACCCAGTGGAAAGCAGGCATTACCCGATGGCATCCCCCGCGATCAGTGT